>JAIROA010000068.1 GCA_031257775.1 Synergistaceae bacterium | reverse complement strand
TTTTTAGGCCTTCCGTCACAGAGCGGGCCTGGCGGATACGGGCTTTACGCGCTCGCGTATGCAGCGGCGTCATACCCGGTTTTAAGATCCGCCTGGAAAACGATGTTCACTAAAAATTTCCTGAACGAATTTTTCCTTATGAGCTTCGCCTCGCTTGCCGCGATAGCCATTGGCAAAGTGCCTGAAGCCATAAGCGTAATGCTCTTTTACAGAGTGGGCGAGTTGTTTCAGGAAATGGCGGCCTCAAAGTCGAGGCGCTCAATAAAATCCCTCCTGGAGCAGAAGCCAAATGCCGCCCGCGTAATGCGCGGCGGCGGCGTGTCCGAGATATCGCCTGATGAAGTCCGCAAGGGGGACGTCGTGATCGTCCGCCCGGGCGAAAAAATCCCCATCGACGGCTTAGTGCTGGAAGGGGCGTCGCGGATAGACACGTCGCCCCTTACGGGGGAATCCCTCCCCGTGGCTGTGTCGGCGGGGGGCGTGGCGTTCGGCGGCACCATAAACCTGGACGGGCTCCTGACGATTGAAGCCTCCGGGAGCTTTGAGGATTCGTCCGTCGCAAGGATAATGGAGATGGTGGAGAACGCCGTAGCCCGCAAATCGCCGACGGAGCGCTTCATAACGAAGTTCGCGCGTTACTACACGCCAGCTGTCGTGGCGCTCTCCGCGATGGTGGCGATCGTGCCGCCTCTTTTGTCGATGGGCGGTTTTTCCGAATGGCTCTACCGCGCGCTCGTGCTTCTTGTCGTTTCATGCCCCTGCGCGCTGGTGATCTCCATCCCGCTTGGCTATTTCGGGGGGATCGGGGCAGCTTCCCGCGCCGGGGTTCTCGTCAAGGGAGGAAGCGTTTTCGACGCGCTCGAGGCGACCGAGGAGATATTTTTCGACAAGACCGGAACGCTTACGAGGGGAGTCTTTGCCGTAAAGGAAGCGGTGCCGGCTCCTGGCGTCTCCAGCGACGAACTTGGCGCGGCGGCCGTAATTGCGGAGAGCCTGTCGAACCATCCAGTGGCGAGATCGATTGCCTCCGCGTTTCGCCCCCTTTACCCGGAGGGCATTTCCGTTACAGGCGGTGAAATAGCGGGCAGGGGAGTGGCCGCGGAATATTCCTCAAGCGCGGAAAACGGCGATGGCCGCACGAAACCCGCAATAAATCTCCTGGCCGGGAACGAGGCGTTCATGCGGGAGAATGATATTGACGCAATTGCCGCCGGCGGCGGTGATTCTGTCGTCCACGTAGCAAGCGGCGGAAGGTACATGGGCTATATTGAGGTTTCGGACGCGATCCGGCCAGACTCCGCAGAGGCAATCGACGAGATACGCGAGTGCGGCATCGAAAAAATCTACATGCTGTCCGGAGACAGGCCGGAGGCTGTTTCGTCAGTGGCTAGGAATCTTGGCCTGACTGCCTTCCGCGCAGGGCTTCTGCCTGATGAAAAAGTAACAGCCATGTGCGAGCTTGCGCCTGACTCGAAGAAGACAGCTTTCGTCGGGGACGGCGTAAACGACGGGCCGGTGCTCGCGACTGCCGGCATCGGGATCGCTATGGGCGGGCTTGGCTCGGAGCTGGCGGTCGAGATATCCGACGCTGTCATTCTGGACGACTCGCCTAGGAAAGTCGCCACGCTTCTGCGCATAGCGAAATTCACGAGGAGAGTTGTCTGGCAGAACATCGCCGCCGCGATGGGTATAAAAACGCTCTTTATGGCCTTAGGCGTGTTCGGGATAGCAGGCCTGTGGGAGGCAATATTCGCGGATGTGGGAGTCGCGATCCTCGCGGTGTTAAACGCCGCAAGAACGACGAGAGCGTAATCAAGCGATAAAAGCAAATTTCAAATTGCCTTTAAAACTACCATGTAGCTGGCTTGCATCGAGGGCAGGGCGCGAATCCGAGCGATTGCGCCTTTGCCAGCGATATCGCCGTTTTCTGCTGCCTCACCGCTATGCAGTTGCGCCGATGATACTTCGTGTCGGGACGCCTGATGTAAACTGTCGTTATAGGAAGGCCGTACACCGACATTTCCGCCGTCCATGTCAGAATAAAGAACGCAAGAACTACGGATGAGATCAGTTTTCCTGCCCAAGTGACTGAACGCATGATGGCCGCCCCCTTAGTTCAGATAATCCCATTATATAAGGAAGCGCTGATTAATTCGCCTGAACGACATTTCGACGTTTAAGAGCCTGGGTGTTGCAAGGGTTTAAATCTTCACCCTTTAGGCCCCTAACGATAAATCAGCCTTCCCTTAAATCTTCACCCTTTAGGCCCATAACGATAAATCAGCCTTCCCATAAATCAACCTGCCCATTGCCAATAAACATGCCGCTTTTAGTATACCCTATTGCCGGCGTCGCGCAAGGCCGTCTGAACAGGCATTGCCTGAAGAGGTGGACGAAAGGCGGGAAATACAATAAAATAGCCCGTGATTGGCATAAGACAAAATTGCTGGGGTGATCCGCATCAGGCGAGCAAAATTAGTTTTTTTTCTGGCGTTTCTCGCGCTTGTGCGCGCCTCCGCTGCCCGCGGGGGTCCGACCGGAGTAAGGGAGATCAGCAGGTGAGCGCCTGTTCAGGCCTTGCGCCCGAAGCAGGCGGTATCAAGATCGATGGGCTTTCCGTAGAGCTTGGGGGGAAATCCATTCTTAGCGAAGTATCTTTTGAGATAGAGCCGGGCAGCTTTCTGTACGTGATAGGCAGGAACGGTGCTGGGAAGAGCACGCTCTGCAAATGCGTGGCAGGCGTGATCCGTGGATACAGGGGAGAGCTTTTTATCGGAGGCCGCCAGGCATCCTCCCTCTCGGCCAGGGACAGGTCGCGCGCCGTCGCTTACGTCCCGCAGAGCTCGCCCGGCGACGTGCCGTACATCGTCTCTGACTTCATGGAGATGTCGCGCTATCCGTGGCGCGGGATGGCTTCCGAAGCTGATGACAGGCGGGCCGTCTCCGAGGCTATGGAGCTTACGGATATCACATTCCTCGCGGGGCGCAGGCTTTCGAGCCTCTCCGGCGGGGAGCGCCAAAAGGTGATGATAGCGTCCGCGATCGCGCAGGAAACCAGGACGATACTGATGGACGAGCCTACGACATATCTGGACTACGCCCATCAGGTGGAGACGGTGGACGTGATGGCGCGCGTGAACAGGGAGCGTGGCGTCACGATCATGGTGGTCACTCACGACGTGAATCTCGCGATGGCGCTTTCCGGCAAAGTCGTGGCGCTGGCGGGCGGGCGCGTCCTGTGGACGGGGCTGCCTTCCGGCCTGCTTGAGCCGGGAAGGCTCGAGGGGATTTTCGGCGTCCCGTTCAGGCACTACGGCTCGGAGAGCGGCGGCGGTCAGATTCTCGCGCCACAGAGATCCAGGCTTTGAGTCCAGCCGGCAGGGAATTTAAGATAGCGCGGTTCGCGCTCATCGTAGCTTTTGCCGTGGCTTTGGCCGCGCCGTGGGTAGGCGTGAGGCTCATCTTGCCCTCGGACGTGTTCGGCTGGGGCGGTCGCGCTGCGGATGCTGCCGAGGCCAGCATATTCTGGCAGCTCCGCGTGCCGAGGGTTCTGCTTGCCTGGTGCGCCGGCGCGACATTCGGGCTGTGCGGCATGGTGTTTCAGGCCCTTTTCCGCAACCCTCTGGCAGAGCCGTCGCTCCTAGGCGTCTCCTCCGGTGCCGCTTTGGGCGCCGCCGCCGCTATCCGCTTTGGACTGAGCGTCGGCGCCGTAGGCGTGTTCAAAGCCCTAGGGGCCATAGCCATGCCGGCCTGCGCGTTCGCCGGGGCGCTCTTAGCCATAGCGATAATATCGGCTTTTTCGCGCATGGCCCGGGGCGCGGGCGACGCGACGCTCCTTCTTGCCGGAGTCGCCATCAGCTCGCTTTTTTCGAGCCTGATAATGGTTTTCCAGTATACGGGCGGCGCGGCGGAGACGTACAAGCTTCTTTCCTGGACTATGGGAGGCATAAGCGTCGTCGGTATGAACGAGGGGCTTCGCGCAGTCCCGTCGTTTCTGATAACTCTCGCGATGTCGCTCCATTTTTCCACGGAACTCGACCTCCTGACGTTTGGGGATGAGATCGCGGCGACAAGGGGCGTGGAGCTGGAAAAGATGAAACGGCTGTTATTTGCCGGCATGTCCCTCTCCGTCGCCATGGTGGTGGCGAACTGCGGCCCGATAGCGTTCCTCGGGCTGATAGCGCCGCACGTCTCGCGCCGCCTCTTGGGGGCAAGGCACCGCGTTCTGGCACCCTGCTCCGCCGCTGTGGGCGGCACGGCTCTGGTCGTTTGCGATACCGCCGCCAGGACGCTCTGGGCACCTGCCGATCTGCCGGTCGGGATAATCATATCTTTCCTTGGCGCGCCGTTCTTTCTGTGGCTCCTTTTCGGGCCCCGTCACAGGTAAAGCCGTGAATGTCCCCTTCGTGTTCGGCGCCACTTCCTACGTCATAGAAGCGGGCTTGCTGGAAAATCTCCTCTGGCTGTCGCGCCCCGATATGACGCTCCCGATAGGCGAGATGCAGCTCGTCCTCTTCGAAACGCCCGAAATCTCCAACATCCCGTCACATAAAGAAGTTTCCGATCTGGCATCCGCCGCTCAGGCGCGCGGGATGGCTTTTACCGTGCATCTGCCTGGCAGCATCGCGCTGGGAAGCCCTGAGCGCGCCATAAGGGCCGCTTCGGTCGAGCTGTTTAAAAGAACGGTCGGCGTGACTCAAGCCCTGAAGCCTATATGCTGGACGCTTCATGCCCCCTTGCCGTCGGGCGAGGACGCCTCAATCTATATCGCGAGGGCGGAAGACGCGCTCGCTCCTCTTTTGAGCGAGTTCGATTCGCCGCGTGAACTCGCCATAGAGAACGTTCAGCCGGTTTTCGGCGCCGAGGGGCAAATCATCGAGGATCTGGACACATCGGTAGCGATCGACATAGGGCATTTGATCTGTTCCGGGCAGGATGTATGGGGTTTTATTGAGCACTGGGCGGGCCGCTGCCTTAACATGCACATTCACGGCTGCCATGACGGGAGGGATCATGAAAGTCTCGCGTTCCTTCCGGAGGGCTTCATGGCGGAGCTTTTGCACCGCGTTTCCCAGATCCCCGCCCTGCGCACTGTGACGATGGAGGTTTTCGGCGTGCCAGACTTCGAGAGTTCGTCGCGAGCCGTCGCGCAAAGCCTTGGGAGTACGCACGATATGCCGGATATGCGCGCCCGGGCTGGCGGTGCTTGACAAACAGGCTGGCTCGGTTAGAATTATTGATGCTTAGGTGCTCTTTTAGAGAGAATAGGGAATCCCGTGAAAATCGGGAGCGAACCCATCACTGTAAGTCCGCCGCCTCCGGAAGGAGCGGTTTTTTCGCCACTGAGCGTCACTGTCGCTTCCGCGATGGGAAGGCCGCGAAAACGGACGAGCCAGAAGACCTGCCTGGGCAAATTCGGCGCGGAAAATTCAGGGGCTTCATGGGTACGGCCGATTTAATCCATAGCGGATCTCGCAGAAATGGGCTGCCCGGATCACTAAGGTGATTCGGTTTTTTTTTGCTTTTCGAATGGGAGTGGGCACGTGACTTTTTTTGAATATATGGAAGCCGGCGGGGCGATAATGTGGGTCATCCTCGTCATATCTGTAATTTCCGCGGCTGTGGTCATTGAGAGGATTATTTTTTTCGTCTGCGCCTCGACTGACCCCAAAGCCCTTGAGGAGAAATTTTCAAGCGCCGTTCATGCTTCCGGCGCAGCCGGCATTCCGGGGCGCAGTTCGATGCACAGGATGTTCAGGGCGGCGGCCGAGAACTGGCGTCTGGACGGCGAGGGCATGAAAGCGCTGCTTGATGCCCAGGTGCGCCGCGAGCTGTACAAGTGGTGGAAAAATCTTTCAATATTGGAGACATCGGCTAAAATCTCTCCGCTCCTAGGCCTTCTGGGCACGGTCTTAGGCATGGTCGAAATGTTCAGGACGCTGAATCTTGGCGGGTCGGTGAACTCAGCTGCCGTCACCGGAGGCATATGGAAAGCCCTTTTTACGACCGTGGCTGGGCTCACCGTGGCGATTCCTGTGATCATAGCGCATGGGATTCTGGCCGGAAGGATTGACCGCGAGGAGGAGACGCTGCGCAGGGGAGCGGACTTCATAATGAGTGAGCGCTTTGGAAACGCGGATGAGAAGCGAACGTAGGCGTGGCGCGGACGTCGACATCACGCCTCTCATAGACGTCCTCTTCATGCTGATAATATTTTTCGTCCTCACGGCGGCGTTCGTGCAGGGGGCGATAGAGATTGAATTGCCGGAGGGCAACGTGCCGCCGATTCGGGAACGCAGCTCCATCGTCGTCACCGTGACCGGATCCGGGATCCTATGGGCGGGGGAGACCGTGACGCGCGAGGCGCTGCCGGAGCTGGTCGCCAAGGCTCTGGCAAAGAGCGACGACATCCTTATAGCTGGTGAAAAGAGCGCGCCATACGGAGAGGTGGCGGAGCTTCTGGATGAGATGAGAGAACTCGGCGTCCAGAGCGTCGGGCTTGCCTTTGGGGGGAAGAAAAATTGAAACGTGCGGCAGCCGCGCTTTTTTTGAGCGCTGTATTGCACGCGGCCGCACTCTTTGCCGTTGCCTGCGCGTGGCGAAGGGACGCTGTCATGCCAAGCGCCGTCATGCGCGTCACCCTTTCAGCCCCCGCGAAGGCCGAAATAACCGGAGCGGCTGAAATCGCTTCTTTGCCTAAGGCGGGGGTTCCCAAGCCGCCGGCTGCAAAAAAAACCGCCCAGCCAAAAAAAGAGGCAGAGCATAAGCCAGTCCCGCAAAAACCGAAACCAGCCGTTAAAGCCGACCCGGCACCCGCTGTTCAGCCTGAAGCGCTTCCGCGATTGGCGCCTGATTTGCTTCCCGCCGAGCCCGGTGCCGCAAGCGGAAGCTGGACAGGAGAATCGGCACCCGCTTCAGGCGTCCCGGGCGTATCCCCAGGCGGCACCGGTGTTGCCGTAGGCACTCCGGGCCGAGCGATTTTCGATGCGTCATCGCTCAAAGTCACTAAAAAAGTAGCCCCCGATTACCCGATGATAAGCAGGAAGCGCAAAGAGGCGGGGACAGTCGTGCTTCTGATCGATATAGCATCCGGCAGGGTGGAATCCGTCGAGGTGGAGTCCTCGAGCGGGCACTCCCCGCTCGACGAGTCAGCCGTCCGTGCCGTAAAGGAGTGGAGATTCGACGCGGGCCACGGCGGCGCCATACGGGCCAGAATCCCATTCAAGTTCGACCTGAAGTGACCGATGATTGGATAGATCGCTAATCGGCGCTTTCCATGACATTTCTTAGGCTAAACCTCATTGACCCCTAAATCCCGCAAGTATATACTCGCCTTGAGGTGATTGCTCGTGAAAAACGGCATGAAAAAATCGGCGGAAACACAAGCGTAATGCAGGCACCCATAGATGTATTAAAAGATGTCTTCGGATACGCCTCATTCAGGCCGGGGCAGGAAGAGATCGTGAACGAGGCGCTTTCCGGGAAGGACGTGCTTGGGATAATGCCGACTGGTGCCGGGAAGTCCGTGTGCTACCAGATCCCCGCGATCCTGAAAGGCGGAGTCTCCGTCGTCATATCCCCGCTCATATCCCTTATGAAGGATCAGGTCGACGCGCTGCGGCAGAATGGCGTGCGCGCTGCGGCGATAAACAGCTCTCTCTCATGGGACAGCGTTTCGGATGTTTTCAGCGCCGCCCGCAGAGGCACGATAAAGCTTCTCTACATCGCGCCGGAGCGCCTGGATAGGAAAGGGTTTCGCGAATTCCTGTCGTCAATAGACGTGGCCATGATGATCGTGGACGAGGCTCACTGCGTCTCCCAGTGGGGACATGATTTCCGCCCGTCGTACCTGAACATAGCCCCGGTCATTTCCTCGATGAAGCGCCGCCCCGTTATCGCCGCGTTCACGGCCACGGCTACCGAGGACGTGAGGGAGGATATCGTCCGCCAGCTTGCCCTGGAGTCGCCGTTTACCCTAGTCACTGGCTTCGACCGCGAGAACCTGTTTTTTCAGGTAGAAACCCCTGGAGACAAGATGGCTTTTTTGATGGAATACGTCAAAAAATTTTCCACCTTGCCGGGGATAGTCTACTGCTCTACGAGAAGAGCCGTCGAGGAAACGTGCCGGAAACTGACCGCGAGCGGCGTAAGGGCTGTGCGCTACCACGCTGGGCTTGACGATTCGGAGAGGCTGAGAAACCAGGATGCTTTCATCAGCGACAGGGCGGACGTGATGGTGGCGACGAACGCGTTCGGCATGGGCATAGACAAGCCCAACGTCCGTTACGTCATCCATTACAACATGCCCGGCAGCATAGACAGCTATTACCAGGAAGCGGGGCGTGCCGGGCGCGACGGATCCCCGGCTGACTGCATCCTTCTCTTTGCCAAAAGCGACATCATGACGGCACGCTACCTTATTTCGCAATGGGAAGACGAGGAAATAAAGAAATCGGGCTACTTGAAACTTTGCTCCATGATAGACTACTGCAATACGTCCGGATGCCTCAGAGCTTATATACTCGGCTACTTCGGGGAGCGCCGCGGGCTGAAATCGTGCGGCGGCTGCGGGAATTGCCTCTCCTCGGCGGATCGTGCCGATATAACGATCGAAGCGCAAAAGATACTTTCCTGCGTATATCGGATGGAGAAACAAGCCGGAGGCAAGCGCTTCAGCGCTTCCTCCGTCACGGAAGTGCTTCTTGGCTATTGCGGGGAAAATATTCTCTCCCTTGGGCTTGAAAAAATTTCCACATGGGGATTGATGAAAGATTGCAACGCGGACGCAATCCATGACGTGATCAATTTTCTAATAGCTGAAAACTACCTCAGGGAAGAAGATGAAGAATGCCCTGTGCTTTCCTTCACGGATAGAACCCTCCCATTTTTAAGGAGCAAGAGGCGGCTCATGATAAGGCGGCATGGAAAAAACACGCAAGGGGAAAGCCGGCTCGCAGCTAGGCTGATAAATGCTGATTTTTAAAATAACATGCCTCTGGGCGTAAAAAAGATGCCGCCCTATCGATCCGGGTTTGCTGAAAGGCAGATAGGCTATTTTATTATTTTGAGATAGGAGGCGCGATTTTGAAAGGTTGCAGGTTATTTGCCGTGATATTGTCACTCTGTTCCGTTTTTTGTGAAATGGGTGCCGCGTCGGCCGTTTCTCCGGAGGTTTTTTTCAAGATGATTGCAGAAAATGACAGGATTGGAGTGATGTCCGCGATCATCAGCGGTTTTGACTTGAACGTCTATGACATGACATTGGGAAGCACGCCGCTCTTGCACGCCATCAGAAAGGCCCGCCCCGAGATGGTCGAAATTCTTCTCGACTCGGGCGCGGACGTCAATTTGAATGATTTTAAGAATGCCGATGGGATATCGCCGCTCATGCTCGCCGTCATGTTCGCCACCGCTCCGGCATCTCCAAACATGACTCCGGGACGCAGACGTGATGCTATGGAGATATTCGATATGCTCATCGAGCGCCGAACGGAAATAAACTACATAGAGCCAAACGGCATGACTGCCCTCTCCTGGGCGCTAGGCGGGATGGATCGCGAATCGTGCGAAATCTGCGCCTCAAAACTTCTGGGTGCCGGGGCCGACGTAAATCCTCCCGTACCGCCGCAGAAGTGGTCACCATTGATGTGGGCCGTCGGGAACGCTTATTTCAGGGAACTTGAGACGGGGGGAGATCACACGGGGCTGATAAAACTGATGCTTGATGCCGGTGCCGATCCGAACGTCAAAACGGACGGCAATACGCCGCTCCACGCCGTCGCGTCCATTGAGCGCGAAATCATAGAGGGCGTTTCCAAGACCAGCCTGCCGCCCGGGTATTCGTCACGGATAGGCCCAGGAATCGCTCGGATGCTGCTTGATGCCGGTGCCGATAAAAACGCGAGAAACGACGAAGGCAAGACCCCTTTTGATGTCGCGTTGGAGAATCGCAATTTCAAGATAGCCGTACTGCTGGCAGCCAGGTAGCCTTTATCTTCGTCTCGATGATGCGGAAGATGTGAAAAAGCCTGCCCCGCCGCCGTTATTGCTATGGAAAATAAAGAGGCCGCCTGAATGAAGAAGAAAAAATGGCATGACTATTTGTGGATCGCGTCCTCGGCATACTTGATCCTCGGGCTCTTTAACATCATGTCCGCCTGGCTCGGATTGATTTGTTTCGTGACACCGCTGGCGATTTCAGCATTGGGAGGCGGCAAGGCATATTGCAACAAATACTGCGGCAGAGGACAGCCGCAGCGAACGGCGGCGGTTTCCAATGGGTTTTTTCGCGAGTAGATATCGTCGGGAGGTTATTTCCTGTCCGTGTTTTTACAAGTTTTCATGATTTTTGTCGAAATAAAATAAGCATGGACAAATGTACATTGCGGGTGTAATATTTTCTCGCTAAGAACGGCAAGCGTAATACACGCAAAAACGAAATATTTGTTTGTCATACGGCACCTTTAAAATTTAATCGCATGTCGCGGCAACCCGGTGAAAATCCGGGACAGCCCAGCTACTGTAAAGCACGGCCATTCGCCGTGTAAGTCAGAAAACGCGACATCGTGATGTTGCTTTTAATCTCTCAGGGAGATTTCTCGGGTCCCCTTCATTAAGAAGAGGGCCCCTTTTTTATGATTTTTTACAGCGCGTCATTCCGGCGGCTGGATTGCCATGACGAGGGCTTGGCGCCGCTGTTTCGAGCGGCATTGAAAATAATATTGAGAGGAGGGGCGGAATAGTGGTTTTTACTGATGCGCTTCTGAACGGCGCAATACAATCTTCGACGGACGGACGGACGGACGGACGGACGGCGTTTGGCGCGTCTTTACCGACACTGCTTCACGCTTGCCTCGCTCACAATCCTCGACGTACCGGAAGTACGTCTCCGGTTGCTCACTCGGCAATCCTTCGCATTGCCGGCAAATCCGCGCCAAACGCTCCAGTGGGCAGGGAGTTTTCCAAAATTGGTTCACGCTTGCCTCGCTCGCGGTCCTCAGCGTACTATCAGTACGCTTCCGGGCGCTCACTCGGCAATCCCTCGCATTGCCGGCAAATCCAC
>JAIROA010000014.1 GCA_031257775.1 Synergistaceae bacterium | reverse complement strand
TGCTGACCAGAGTTTCAAGGCTTGGCAATGCGCCCCCGATACTCGGAGCGAGCATTTTCGATATGGCTTCGGGCGCGGCGAGTTTTCGAATTCCAATGTGGTGCACTTCCCGCCGCTTTTCCCCGTGGGTTTCGATATAATGCTCGTCAATATAGCTCTCGACTTCGCCAAGCAGAGTTTCCGACAGGACGAATGACTTCTTGTCCCACACTACAAGATAAACCTCGATGTCGTGGTCAGTGATAAAGTCACGGATCGCGGAAGTAGCCACGAAGAGCGCATCGGCTTTCGGATAGCTGTAAATTCCGCTTGAAATCAGAGGGAAAGCAACGCTCTCACACTTATTGCTGGCCGCAAGCCGGAGCGAGTTTGTGTAGGCATCTCGCAGAAACGCTTCCTCGCCATGTTTGCCGTCACGATAAACGGGGCCGGCCGCGTGAATGACGAACTTGGCAGGCAGAGCGAATCCGGGTGTAATAGCTGCCTCGCCTGTTTTAATCGGCGACAGCTTATTGCAAGCTGCTTGAAGTTGCGAAATGCCCGCCGCCTTGAAGATAGAAGCGCATACGCCTCCGCCCATCTGCAGTTCAGTGTTCGCGGCGTTGACGATTGCGTCGACTTTCATTTTCGTTATGTCGTTTCTGACTACGGTAAAAGACATAGGTTGAGCCTCCCAATTAAACTTATATGCGGGAAAATCTCTTTATATTTTAGCATATACCACCAGCTATTCCGGCACCGCCTGTTGCACCGCCGCCACGGTAATCAATTTTTCAAACTGGCGGCTATTTACGTTGCAATCTCGCTGAAACATGCTATACTTCCGAAGTTGATATTAAGAAGAGGATGCGCCTCTCACCTGCCAGCCAAGGGCTGCGGGTCAAGATCGGGATCAGTTTCGGGGCCGTGGCGCATTGCGTGTCACGGCCCTTTATTTTATTACTAAAACTGCCAGGAGGTGGTTGGTCATTAGCAACGCCAACGTCTACAAGGACGACGAGCCACGCGTGAATTCAGAGATCAAGGCCAGCGAGGTTCTTTTGATCGACGATCAGGGAAACAAATTAGGCGTGGTTCCGACGCCGGAAGCGCTTCGGCTCTCCGAGGAGCGGGATCTCGACTTAGTCGAGGTCGCACCGCAGGCAAGCCCGCCTGTCTGCCGGATACTGGACTACGGAAAGTATCGGTTTCAGCAGCAGAAACGCGACAAGGACGCGCGGAAAAAACAGAAAAACCAGACCGTCAAGGAGATGAAGATGCGCCCGAAGATCGATCAGCACGATTACGACTTCAAGGTGAGGGCCATAAAGAGCTTCCTTCAGGACGGGCACAGGGTCAAGGTCTCAATATTCTTCAGAGGAAGGGAAATGGCCTTTCTCGACAGGGGACGTGAGGTTTTAAACCGCGTGATGACGGACATAGACCCTCTTGGAAAGGTCGAAACCGAGCCGCGCATGGAAGGGGCCTATATGAGGATGATGCTGAGCCCGGCCGCGATCGTCCAGCCGGCAAAGCCTCAGGCGGAAAGGCCCAAGACGGCCGAACGCCCGCACACGGCGGAAAAGGAATTAAGCGATACATTGAATTAGGAGGGGTTCCCAATGCCCAAGATGAAGACACATTCAGGCACAAAGAAGCGTTTCAGGCTTACCGGCTCAGGAAAGGTCGCCTATCAGAAGAGCGGGCGCAGACATATTCTCGTGCATAAAAGCTCAAAGCGTATGCGCAGGCTGCGCTCGACCGGCATCGTGTCACCGCAGTTCGAAGCGCGTCTGAAAAAACTGATCCCCTACGCCTGATTACCCTTCAGCTAATTGATTGAAACCAAGGAGTGAAGCAACATGCGTGTAAAAGGCTCTAGCGCGAGCAGAAAAAAACTGAAAAAATTATTTTCCATAACCAAGGGCTACTGGGGACGGAAAAAGAACGTATACCGCAGGGCAAGAGAGGCGTTTTTGAAGTCCCTGACGAGGATGTATCATGACCGCAAGCGCAGGAAGCGGGACTTCCGCAGGCTTTGGATCATGAGGATAAACGCGGCCGCCAGGATGAACGGGATGCAGTACAGCGCCCTCATCAACGGGCTCAAGAGGGCCGGCATCGTCATAAACCGCAAAATGCTGGCTGATCTAGCCGTTCACGACGCGGCAGCCTTCTCGCAGCTCGTCTCAAAGGCACGGGAGGCAATGGCCGCTTAACGCGTAAAAACCGCCGCCCCGGATGAAGACTTACAGCTCAGCGGGAGTTGAAAAATACATCACTTTAGGGTTCCTGTCACTCATCGTGGCGGGAACTCTGTTGTTATGCGTCTCGTGTTTCATAGGCGATTTCTTCATAACGCCGCTCGACGCGCTGTTCCTTTCCGCCTCCGCCGTATGCGTCACGGGATTCTCTCCAGTCGGCCCCATAGCGGAACTCCCTCTGTCCGCTCAGATAATACTGCTGTCCTTAGTTCAGCTCGGGGGGATAGGCATCATGGGCGCCGCCGCGCTCATGGCCTTCATGACAGGCCAGAAGCTCCAACTGAAGCAGCGGCTTTTTATAGCCACGGAGATGGGAGTGGACTCCCCCATGCAGGTGCTGAGGCTCCTTAAATTCGTAGCCGTCTATACGGCTTTATTCGAGTCCTCCGGCACCCTCGTTCTCTTCTTTGCATTCAAGTCGGACGGCATGGGGGCTGGAACGGCGCTTTATTACGCTGTTTTTCACTCCGTGAGCGCTTTTTGCAGCGGAGGGTTCTCGCTCTATCCGGGCAGCTTCGAGGTTTTCAGCTCGACCGTCACGGTCCCCGCCGTATCCATGACGCTCATGCTCGTCGGAGGGATCGGGTTTCCGCTGATGTCGGAACTTCGGGACAGGCGGCTCGGCCGGATAACGTTCCTCTCCCCCTACGCGAAGATAGTGCTTTTGTCCACGGCGGTATTCACGGCGGCAGGTACCGTCCTCTACGCGATATCGGAGTGGAACGCCGCCTTTTCAGGCCTTCCTGTCTGGTCGCGCCTCTGGAACGCGCTCTTTGCCAGCGTCTCTGCCAGAGGCGGCGGATTTTACATGGCGGACTATTCGCGCTGGTCCACGGAAGGCCTTATGGCGACGCTTTTCCTGATGTTCATTGGCGGCGCGCCCTTTTCGACCGCGGGCGGGCTCAAGGTCACGACGTTCGCGATCCTGCTTTTGGCTGCCGCAAGCGAGCTGAAGCAAGAAGAGGACATCGTGGTTTACTCGCGTAAAATACCGTTCGCGACCGTGCGCCGCGCCCTGGCTCTGGCCTTTATCCATATAATCACCCTTTTCATAGCGGTCGGCGCGCTCTTGACGCTGGAGAGTTTTCCGTTCGGATCCCTGATTTTCGACGCCGTGTCCGCTCTTGGCACCTCCGGGCTTTCGAGCGGTATAACGCAAAGCCTTTCAAGCGCGGGCAAAATAGTGTTAATATTGCTGATGTTCTGGGGAAGGGTCGGCATACTGACATTCTCGTACTCCTTAGTGAGGCGTGAGCGTATGGGGAATGTACGCTTTCCGGACACAAACATCCCTATGGGATAAGCATAATAAAACGCTTGGAGGCGGGGCGTATTGGCAAGGGGGAAAAATAAACGGACATACCTGGTGATCGGGCTGGGCCGCTTCGGAAGCGCCCTGGCCGAACGGCTCGTGGAGTCAGGGGCGCAGGTCATCGCGGTGGACAAGGTGCGGGCCAGGGTCGAGGAGCTGTCCGGCAAGCTCCAGTACGTCGGGCAGATGGACGCGACGGACGAGGGGGCGCTCGTCAAGATCGGGGCTAAAATGGCCGACATCGCCGTGGTATGCCTTGGAGACCGGACAGAGGACTCCATAATGGCGACGGCGATCCTGAAAGAACTCGGCGTTCCTAAAATCGTCGCCCGCGCGGCCGAGGATTTACACGCCAGGGTGCTGAAAAAGGTAGGCGCCCACAGGGTCGTCTCGCCGGAAGCGGAGATGGGCCGTAGGGTGGCTGACCTTCTGGAAAACCCTTGGATGAACACATTCATCGAATTTGGGGACGAGAACCTGCTCATGGGCAAGATCGACGCGCAGCCGGACATGACGGGGCGCACGCTTCAAGACCTTGCCCTGCCGTCGAAATACGGATGCACCGTAGCCCTGATAGAGCGCGGCGCAACGAAGCTTTTGCCCGCTGCCGGCATCATAATAGAGGCTGGGGACGAAATATGGATCTTCGGGGAGAGAAAGCGCCTTGAGCTATTTCTTGACGCTATAAAGACAGACTATGCCGAAGACAACGACTTGGAGGAATCTTGATGAAGGAAAAACTGGCGGAACTGCGCCTGGACGGTGATAAGCGCATTGCGTCCGCTGCGACCGTTGCCGAGCTGCAGACCGTAAAGGGCGCGATCCTTGGCAAGAAAGGCGCGATCACCGAACTGCTGAAGGAAATACCGAAGCTCGACATAGCGCTTCGCCCCGAGATGGGCAGTGCCGCAAACGAGCTGAAAAACCATCTGGCGAGCCTCATAGACGAGAGAGAGGAGGCGCTGCGTCTCTTGACGGCCGCGATCCCGCCCGATTTCGACCTGACCGTCCCCGGGACGCCCCCCCTTTCCGGCGCGCTGCACCCGATAACGCAGATGAGGTACGACCTCGACGACACGTTCCGTTCGCTCGGGTTCGAGATTTTCCAGGAAGACGAGATAACGAGCGAATTATACGCGTTCGACAGCCTCAACTTCCCTCAGGATCACCCGGCGCGGGAGAGCATGGACACCTACTGGCTCGATGGGCATGACACCGGGCGCGGCGGTGACAGGCTCTGTCTTCGCCCGCACCTCACCGGCGCAAGCGTCCGCTACATGCAGTCTCATGAGCCCCCGTTCCGCTTCGTTTATCCAGGGAGGGTTTACCGGAACGAGACGACAGACGCCCGCCACGAGCGCGCGTTTTTCCAGTACGAGGCGCTCATAGTCGACCGAGATCTGCCGTTTACGGCAGGCAAGGTGATGGTGAAGGGCGTCCTGGACAGGGTGTTCGGGCGGGACGTCCCAGTGCGCATGAGGGTCGGGTTCTTCCCGTTCGTTGAGCCTGGGTTCGAGATAGACATGAGCTGTCTCGTATGCGGCGGCAAGGGATGCAGCGTCTGCAAAAATGTCGGATGGATAGAGATAATGCCGGGCGGGATGCCTCACCCGAACGTGCTTAGGGCCGCTGGCCTAGACCCGGCGGAGTACACGGGCTTTTACGTGAACATTGGGCTCGACCGCCTCGTCATGATGCGTTACGGCGTGGACGACGTCAGGTTCTTCCACAGCGCCGACCTGCGCTTCCTGAGCCAATTCAGATAGGAGAGCTTCGTAATGAAAATTTCGCTAGACTGGCTGAAAGACTATATAGACCTGCCCGAGAGCATCGACATCCGTAAGCTCGCCTACGACCTAACTATGTCGACCGTCGAGGTCGAGGGCGCGGAACCGACGGCGGAGAAATTCAATAACATCGTCGCCGGAAAAATCATCGAAGTCCTCCCCCACCCGAACGCCGACAAGCTCAGAATATGCCGGACAGACGTGGGGGGCGAGATAAAGCAGATCGTATGCGGCGGGACAAACCTGCGGGACGGCATGACCGTGGCCGTCGCGAAGCCCGGAGCGTTCGTGCGCTGGCACGGCGAGGGCGGCCTTGTCGAGATAAAGAACGCGAAGCTGCGCGGGGCCGAGAGCTACGGCATGATCTGCGCGTCGTCAGAAATAGGCCTCTTTGACCTATTCCCTACTGAAGAAAACGCCGTCATCGTTGACCTCTCGGATTTCGACGCCGCTCCGGGCACAAGGCTCGACATAGCGCTGGGCATCGACGATGTCATACTTGAGATAGACAACCAGTCCCTCACGAACCGCCCCGATCTCTGGGGCCATTACGGCATAGCCCGTGAACTGTCCGCGCTTTACGGCATCCCGCTCAAGGGCATCTCCTGCGGGCTGGCTTGTCAGGAAATCGCCGGATCCGGGAATCCCGGGCTCAGGATAGCCATAGACGCTCCGGAGCGCTGCGCGCGCTACATGGGGCTCAGAATAGAGAACGTGTCGGCGAAAGCGTCCTCGTTCAAGATTCAAAGCCGATTATGGCGCGTCGGGCAGCGGCCCATAAACGCGCTGGTGGACATCACGAACTACGTAATGCTGGCGCTCGGGCAGCCGACCCACGCTTTCGACAGCGGCAACATCGAGGGAGGCATAACGGTGCGCAAGGCCCGCGACGGGGAAAAGCTGCTTCTCCTAAACGGACGCGAGCTGTCTTTGTCGCCGGAAGACCTCGTAATCGCGGACGATGAGGAAGCCGTCGCGCTTGCCGGGATAATGGGCGGCAGCAAGGATTCTGTTTTAGAGGGCACGACGGACGTCATCCTGGAAATTGCGAACTTCTCGGCGCTCGGCACCCGCAAGACCGCCACACGCTTTGAACTGCGCACGGAAGCGTCCGTCCGCTACGAGAAAGGCATAGAGCCCCAGCGCGTAGAGCTTGCCGCGTCGCTTTCCGCGTCGCTTTTCGCGAGCGAGTTCCCCTCTATGCGCATAACGGCGTGTGCCGACAATTACCCGAGGCCGCTTATGCCGCCGCGCGTCAAGATGTCGCTTGAATGGCTCGCGAGGCGCATGGGCAAAAAAATCCCGGAAGCCACGATACGGGCGATGCTGGAGCGTCTCGGCTTTACTGTCGAGATAGACGGGGACGTCGTGGACGTCACGCCGCCGTCGTGGCGCTCGACAGGGGATATTTCCCTCCCTGACGACATCATGGAGGAAATAGCCCGCCTTCATGGCTACGAGAACTTTGAGCCGTCGCCTATCGTCTCATCTTTCACGCGCACGGTAAACCAGAGGGAGCACGAGCTGGAGCGCCGTCTGCGCGAATATCTCTCCTTCCGCTGCGGGATGCAGGAAATTTTCACGTATCCCTGGGTGAAGGATACCTTAATCGACACGCTCTCCCTGCCCAAAGACGGGATGCTGCGGCTCTCGACTCCCCCCGCGCCGGAAGAAAGCCGCATACGCTCGTCCCTTCTGCCTAACATCATAGATGCCGTGTCTAAGAACGTCAGGAATTTCGCGGACGGATTCGCGATATACGAATTAGCTCAGGTCTTTTACGACAGAGGATATGAGCCAAGGCAGGACGAACGTGAAAAGCTCCCGGCGCAGAGGCGGCGCCTGTCAGGCGCGATAGCGGGCAGCCCTGGCGATATCGGCGGGCTCTTCCGAAGGGCAAAGGGC
This sequence comes from Synergistaceae bacterium, assembly GCA_031257775.1. Lineage (GTDB taxonomy): Bacteria > Synergistota > Synergistia > Synergistales > Synergistaceae > JAIRNC01. Next base: position 11,176 of record JAIROA010000014.1, on the reverse strand, counting down.
ATAGTCGAGAACATGCCGAGATTCACGCACATGGCGCCTTTTTCGTTCGGGCACCGCGAGGGAGAAGGGGCGGAAAGAACCGGAAAGCCCGCGTGGGCGGACGGCACGGTCTGGCTTTCCGTCATGCGGGGGGACGAAGCGATCGGATGCCTGGCGCTATTGTCTAAAAAACCGGCTCTAGACTGCGGGATAAAACAGGCCGCCGTCATGGTCTTCGACCTGGACGTGGACGCGATGAAAGCGTTCCCGTCGCGCACGAACAGTTTCGCGCGCCCCTCGGAATACCCGCAGGCCGAGCACGACATATCCATGATGTTCGACGAGTCCGTCAAGTGGAGCGACATCGAAAGTGCCGCCATGGGCAAGAGAGGCCCGGACGATCTCGTCCGCGAAGCCCGTTTTATCGGCGAATACAGGGGCAGCCAGATACCTCGGGGGAAAAAATCCGTCACTGTGAGGCTCGTGATCGGGTCTGACGCGAAGACGCTCACGTCGGAGGAGATAGAAAAAGCGTCCGGGACGATAACGAAACGCCTGTCCAGACAGCTTGGCGGCGAACTGCGCGCCTGACGGGCGCCTGACGGCGGGCCGGTAACTCATATTGAAAGTTCAGGCCGCAACTTGCCGCGGCCTGAACTTTTTTGCTTACGTTTATTCTAAAAACCTCGGGCGCTTCGCGTTGGGCGCAACATTGCGATGCGCCCTCTATGTCCCCCTGACGCGCGGCTATACGCTCTCCGGCTTAATCCTGCTTATCACGAAATCGTCGCCGCTTGAGGCATCCGTCTTCCACGCGATGCCTATGCCCATGTACGTCATTACGATGGCTAAGATCGGATTGACCCAGTTGAGGAACGTGTATGGAACGTACTGCATCGTCGGGACGCCGAGCGTGGCGGCGTGGTACGCCCCGCACGTGTTCCAGGGTATGAGGACGCTCACGAGCGTCCCGGAATCTTCCAGGGACCGGGAGAGCATCCTCGGGTGCAGGCCGACCGCGGCGAAGCGCTGTTTCAACATGCGGCCGGGCAGCACGATTGAGAAATACTGGTCGCCGGTCAGGAGGTTCGTCGCAAAGCAGGAGATTATGACTGCCGTGCAGAGGCCTCCGGCTGTCTTTACGCCCCTCATCATCGCGTTCAGGAATACCTCAAGGAAGCCCACCCGCTCCAGCACGCCGCCGAACGTGAGCGCGCAGATGATGAGGGAGACCGTCCAGTTCATGGACTGAAGGCCGCCGCGCGCCAGAAGCTCGTTCAAGGTAGCGCTGGCTTCGATCGCGGCCTCCGGCGTCACCCCTGTTATGTTGTTCTGAAGGAGAAAGGACGCCACCGCGGCAATGTCGCCGCCGAGGCCGGCCAGCTCGCCAGCCAGTTTCGGAGCGTATCCGTTTTGGAGGACGTCGAACACGGCGCCGAAATAGGTGCCGGACATAGCCTCGCGCAGCGCGCCGAAAAACGAGCTGCCCGGGCTGGCGGCAACTGCCTCGTTAGCGAGCCCGATGACGCTCTGGACGGGCGTGTAACCGTTATCCTGAAACGCCCCGAGCAGGCAGCCGGCGATCACTCCGGCGAATATGGACGGGATGGCCGGTTTTTTGGACGCGGCAAGCGCGATCACCACGACGGGCGGGACAAAACCAAGAACCGAGATTTTAAACTCAGAGCTCATAAGTGTCTGAATAGCTGTTATCTTGTCGACGTCAAGCGAGCCCCCGCCGTACTTTAAGCCGAAAATAAGGGCGAGAGCGGCCGTTATGGCGTATGAAGGCCCGGTCGTCCAGCACATCGCCCGGATATGCTGGAAGAGATCCGTGCCGGCCATGGCCGGCGCCAGGTTCGTCGTATCGGACAGCGGGGACATTTTGTCGCCGAAGTATGCGCCTGAGATTACGAATCCAGCCGTCATGTGCACCGGGATGCCAAGACCAGCCCCGATTCCCATAAGCGCTATGCCGACAGTGCCGCTCGTGCCCCACGAGCTTCCGGTGGAAAGCGAGACTATGCTGCATATTAAAAGCGCCGCCATCAGGAAGAATGACGGGCTTATCAGCTCGAGGCCGTAGTAAATCATGGTCGGAACCACCCCGCTCAAAATCCACGAGCCGATAAGGACCCCCACGACGAAGAGTATCAGAATTGCCTGCAGCGCCATAAGAATGGACGTCAGTATCCCTTCCTCGAGGACGGCCCAGCTCACCTTCAGCGCGAACAATGAATAAGCTATGCAAATCGTGGCCGCGAATATCAGCGGGATATGAACATCAGCCCCGAGGAAAAGCACAGCCGTCAGGATTAAACCGAACGCCATCACCACAACCAAAAGAGCTTCAAGAAAAGTGGGCTTCCTGCCAGTGTTTTCAATTTTATAATCGCTCACTAATGTCACTCCCCATCTTTTTATTTTGATCCTTAATTACCGTCGCGCGGGCACGTGACTCCCGATGGGCATCCTGACTGGCTTTAACCTATCCTCAAGAGCGGCATCGACATGCAGCGGGGGCCTCCTCTCCCCTTGCCAAGCTCCGAGCCGTTGATTTCATGCACGATGATACCGTTGTCGCGCAGCGAGGCGTTTGAGATGACGTTGCTCTCGTAAGTCACGACGACGCCGGGAGCTATGGCGAGCGTATTCGTGCCGTCGTTCCACTGGTCGCGCGACGCCTCCACGGGATCCCCTCCGCCTGTCTCGATCAGGCGTATTTTGTCCAGCCCGAGGTTCTTTTTCAGGCTTTCAATGAGGCTTCCTCGCTCCTCAATGCCTGACAAGTCCCCATTCCCGTGATACGTGAGTTCCCATACCCTCATGTTCTCGTGGACTCCGGGATAGATCGTGAACACGTCTGAATCCACCATCGTGAACACCGTATCCAGGTGCATGTACGCGCGTTTTTTGGGAATGTCGACGGCCATGACCGTCTTGATTCCCAGTTCGCGCGCCAGCCCGCAGCCAATCGTCTGGACCGTCCCGGCAGTGCTGCGCTGGCTCACGCCGATTGCCACGCAATCCTTGCTGAGGACCAGGACATCGCCGCCCTCGATCACGTTCGGGTAAGAATCGGCACAGTCTGCGCCGAATATGATTTTGACTCCATTAAAGAGAGGATGATTCTGAAAGATGTGCTTTGCGTAGAGCGGCTCCCGCTGACGTGCCAAAAATCGCATGGAACTCAGCACGACGCCGTTATGGACGAATATATACGGATCTCTCTGAAAATAGAGGTTGGGCAGCGGACGGAACAGAAACCCCTGCTCGTCCATCGTCCTGAGCGTGAGGCTGGGCAAATTCCTTAGCTGCGAGGCTTCCCTCTTCGTCATGCCGCATATCAGAGTCTCCGCTACGTCCGCGGCGGGCATCTCCATGACCATCTTCTTCAGCGCGGACGTGAGCTTTTTGTCGTGAGCCTCGAGGGAAAGGGCTTCGTCAAGCAGCGCGTCCCGCACAGCGAGATCGGCGACGACCTCCGAAAGGCAGTCCTGAAAGTACAGCACCTCCACGCCGTTTTTCCTGAGCAGATCCGCGAACGCGTCGTGGTTCTCCTGAGCCCGCTTGAGCCATATGATCTCGTCAATCAGAAGATCGTCCTTATTGTCGATGGTGATCCGCTGAAGCTCCCGGCCCGGCCTGTGCAAGAAAACACGCTTCAGCCGGCCTGTTTCCGATCCGATAAAGATATCCCGCGCTTGATTCATTATGAACATTCACCTCTTGAATTCGAAGTCAGGGTTCAAACCGGCATTAAGCCATCGTGATCGTCGTTCCTTCTTTTCCCTCAAGCGCCTCCGCAGCCTTGTAAAGCGACGTTATTATCGCCTTCTTGCCTGGAAAGCGCCTGGCGAACTTAATGGCCGCAAGCACTTTCGGCAGCATGCTTCCCGGCGCGAAATGCCCCTCTTCCATGTACTTGATGGCCTGCGCTACCGTGATGTGCGAAAGTTCTTGCTGATCGGGCTTTTTATAGTTGATCGCTACTTTATTGACCCCTGTAAGGATGAGCAGATAGTCGGTTCCCATGTCCTCCGCAAGCCGCTCGGCCGCCAGATCCTTGTCTATGACCGCGGCTATGCCGCGCAGCGAGCCGTCCATGTTCTCCACTACCGGGACGCCGCCGCCGCCCGCCGTGATGACGATGGTCGTGTTCCACAGGCGCTTTACGGAGTCAATTTCCGTGATGCGCTTTGGCACAGGGGAAGCCACGAGGCGTCTCCATCCGCGCCCGGCGTCCTCCTTCATAACGTAGCCTTTTTCAGCGATGAGCCTTTCCGCGTCTTCCTTTGAATAAAAAGGGCCGATCGGTTTCGTAGGGTTCAGGAATGCCGGGTCGTTTTCATCGACTACGACCTGGGTCAGTATCGTGACGACCGGGATGTTGCGGTTGCGGTTGCGGAGCGCGTCGCGGAGGCTCTGTTGTATCTGGTATCCTATATAGCCCTGGCTCATCGCGCCGCAGACGTCGAACGGCATGGCGGGCAGATCCCCCTCGGCCATGGACGCTATCTCCTGAGACAGGACTATCCTGCCCACCTGAGGCCCGTTGCCGTGGACAATCGCCATCTCATATCCCTTGCACGATATATCGGCCAAGTACTCGCAGGTTTTATTGACAACCTGAAGCTGCGCCTCCGCGGTCGCGGGTGTTCCGGCTTCCTGAAGGGCATTGCCGCCCAGAGCGATGACTACTTTCTTGCATTCGTCAGACATAGGGCCCGTTCCTCTCGTATTTTAATTTTTGGCAAAACACATCCAGCAGGCACGCAATGGCGCGCCATCGGCATCGGAAAAAGGAGCCGCCGCAGGGCAGCCCCTTTTTTAAGCCTCAGTTAAAAGCTTTTTTCGCAGCCTTCCGTGCCGTGTCGATCCCTTTTTCTATATCGGCCATAGGAACGTTCAAAGCCGGGCGGAATCGGACGGTATGCGTCCCGCAGGGCAGTATCAGCATGTGGTTCTCAGCGCAGGCGGAGAGGAATTTGCCGCGCAGCTCCGGAGTCTTCACGTCGAAGGCGCACATGAGGCCCTTTCCGCGGATATTCGACACGAAATCAGGGAACTCTGAGCGAAGCTGCTCAAGCCCCTTGAGAAGCGCCGGACCGGCCGTTTTGCTCACGTAGTCGAGGATATTCTCGTCGCGGTATATCCTGAGGTACTCAGTCGAGCGAACCATATCGACGACCGTGCCGCCCCAGGTCGAGTTGATGCGGCTGGATACCTTGAAGCAGTTATCCTTCACCTCGTCGACCTTCGGGCCTACCTGAATCCCGCAGATCTGAGACTTTTTGCCGAACGCGAATATGTCGGGCCTGACCGGCGCGTGATGCTGCCATGCCCACATTTTGCCGGTGATGCCCATTCCGGACTGAACCTCGTCGAAGATCAGCATCATCTCGTTCTCGTCACATATCTGCCTCAGGCGCTGGAAGAACTCCGTGCGGAAGTGGTTGTCGCCGCCCTCGCCCTGAATCGTCTCTATGATGATCGCGCAGTGCCCGTCAGGATCGTCCGCAATGGCTTTCATGATCTGTTTGACGGACTGCTCCTCAAGCCACTCCGTGACTCCGAGATGCTCATCGAGCGGGAAGGTGATTTTCGGGTTGATGACCCTCGGCCAGTCCGTGAACTTCGCGAAGCGCTGATGCTTGTTCGGATCGGCGGTGTTCGTGACGGAGAGCGTGTAGCCGCCTCTGCCGTGGAACGCTTCGTTGAAGTGGATGACCTTCGTGCCCTTGCGCCCGGCAACCGCGTCGCCCTTGCTCACGGCGCCTCTTTCGAGGAGCTTGTTCACCTTCCAGTCCATCGCTACCTTGAAGGCGTTCTCCACGGCCAAAGTCCCGTAATCTACGAAGAAAAGATGGCCGAATCCGTCCGGACGGGCCACCTCGCCGAACGTCTTGACGAACTCGCCCATTTCCAGCGTGTAGATATCGGAATTCGCGACCTTGTTGATGGCCGCGCGGAAAATCTTCTCCTTGAACTCATCGTTCGCGAGCCTCGGATGGTTCACTCCGAAGGGAGCGGAGGCAAAGAACGTGTAGAAATCGAGCCAGTCTTCTCCGGTATTCGCGTCGATGATATGGCTCCCCAGTGATTTTTCCATGTCGATGACGATATCGTACCCGTCACGGAGCATGTATTTTTCAATTGCAGGAAAAACCTCGTCCGCCCTGATATCAAACTTCACTGACATCGCAATTCCCCCTGTGCATTAGATGTTATGGATTTTATTGATTCAGCTCTCACGCTCAATGCCAATTTATTAAATACGGCGTCATGTGTCGAGGCCAAAAGACAGCAAATCATTATGGGCTTGAAAATAAATATCCCAGCCCGAACGGCGCCTGTGTTTCCGAACAGTTAATCTGAGGTTTTCTAAATATCCCCTATCGTCGCGACCATCACGGCTTTGATCGTGTGCATCCGGTTCTCAGCCTCGTCGAAAACTACGGAACGCGGATGCTCGAATACATCCTCCGTAACCTCATTGCCCTTGTACGCCGGCAGGCAATGCAGGAAGAGCGTCGAGTCCTTCCCTGTGGACTTGAAGAGGTTCATGTTTATCTGATACGGGGTCAGAAGCGCCTTCCGCTCCGAGGCCTTGTCCTCCTCGCCCATGGAGTACCAGACGTCGGTATAGAGAACGTCAGCGCCCTTTACGGCTTCCATCGGGTCCGTGAGCATTTCGATAGTCCCGCCCTCAGCGGATTCCGCCGCGATCTTCCTGCACTCCTCTATCCTTTCCTTTGAGGGAAGGAGGGATTCTGGCGCGCAGCCCACGTAGTGAAGGCCCAGTTTCGCGCAGCCTATCATAAGAGAGTTGCCCATATTGTTGCGGGCGTCTCCGACATAGACCATCTTCACTCCGCGAAGGCAGCCCAGGCGCTCCCTTATCGTCAGCATGTCGGCAAGGATCTGCGTCGGGTGATACTCGTCGGTAAGGCCGTTCCAGACCGGGACGCCCGCGTACTTCGCAAGCTCTTCAACCGTCGAGTGCTTATAACCGCGGAACTGAATCCCGTCGAACATGCGACCCAGCACACGGGCCGTGTCCTTTGTGTCTTCCTTGACGCCAAAGTGGATGTCGTTCTTGCCCAGGTATTCCGGGTGAGCGCCCTCGTCGATCGCGGCAACGGTAAAGGCGCAGCGCGTACGCGTGGACGCTTTCTCGAAGATGAGCGCCACGTTCCTCCCCTTGAGCAGTGGGTACTGAGTGCGCGTTCTTTTTTTTGATTTCAGATCAGCGGATAAATCCAAAAGAAACTTAATTTCCTGCGTGGTAAAATCTTTCAGTGTTAAAAAATTGCGAGCGTGTAAATTCAAAGCCATGAGTACCCCTCCTGTATTTTTTGATGGATCAGGCTCTCTAAAGAATTTTACTCATGTTGCGATGTCTATGCATATGGACGCGCGATTCTTTTTCAACACAAGAATCATATCACAAAAAATGATCTCAATCAATATATTAGTTTATTATTAGCTAATATATTATCATTGACTTACGATGTGATCTAAATCATAATACCGTCATATCAAGGCTTTAAAAAACAGAGGTGTCGCGCATGGCGTTCGGGAAAAGGCTTCTTTCTTCCATGTTCTTTGGGGCGGCCACGGCCTGGCGGGAGAATATCGCCGCGCTCGGAGATATAGACTCCCGCTTCGGCGACGGCGACCACGGCATAACCATAGGGAAAATCTCATCCCTGATGATCGAGCGGATCGGCTGCTGGCAGGGCGAGAGCATAAGGGAATTCATCGAGGGCGTCGCTTCCGGAATTCTCGGGTTAAGCGCGGGAAGCGCCGGGCCGCTTTACGGGACGTTCTTCGAGGGGCTCGCGTCCCCTTTAGGGGACGAAGACGATATCGGCGGAGCGACGCTCAAGGCGATGCTGGCCGGAAGCCGGGACGCGCTTTTTGAGATAACGAAAGCCAGGACCGGGGACAAAACGATGATGGACGCGCTCATCCCGGCTGCCGAAGCGGCACTGGGCGCAGGGGATGACATCGGTCAGATACTGGCGTCGGCTGCAAAGGCGGCATCAGGGGGAGCAAAAAACACGGAGGGCATGGTGTCGAAGTTCGGGCGCGCGAGGAGCTACGGCCAAAAGACGCTTGGGACTCAGGATGCCGGCGCGGTCAGCATGTCGCTTTTTTTTGAAGGATTGGAGAAAGGCGCAAAGGAAGCGCTCAATGGGCAAAAGGCGCAAAAAGGGTAAAGAGCAGAAGGCCTGCGCGCGTTTTAACCAGAACGCGGACTATTTTTATGAGGGGGAAACGCAAAAATGAAGATGAAGAAGTTCATTAATTCCCAGGATTCCCTGACGAAGGAGCTGCTGGAGGGCTTCGCGGCGGCAAACGGCGACTTGGTGTCGCTTGAGCCGGGCAACATGATCGTGAACAGGCATCTCGCGGAGGCCAGCCGCGTGACGATCGTGACGCAGGGCGGCGCCGGGCACGAGCCAGCCCTCAGCGGTTTCGTGGGACAGGGCATGGCTGACATAAGCGTCGTCGGGGATATCTTCGCCGCCCCGGGGCCTCAAGCCTGCGTGGACGCCATCAAGCTCGCCGACAAGGGCAAAGGCGTCCTCTATGTCGTCCTCAATCACGCCGGGGACATGCTTACCGGGAACATGACGATGAAACAGCTCGCGAAAGAGGGGCATAAAAACGTCATAAAGATCGTGACGCAGGAGGACGTGGCAAACGCGCCGCGAGAGAACAGCGACGACCGCCGCGGGCTCGTGGGCGCGGTGCCTCTTTATAAGATAGCGGGCGCGGCCGCGGCGGAGGGCAAGAGCCTTGAAGAGGTGGCGGCAATCGCGCAGCGCTTCGCGGACAACATGGCGACATTAGCCGTGGCCGTCCGGGGCGCGACACACCCGTCGACAGGGAACATGCTTGCCGACCTCGACGAGGACGAGATGGAAGTCGGCATGGGCCAGCACGGCGAAGGCGGAGGCGGGCGGCAGAAGATGAAGAGCGCTGACGAGACGGCGGAAATAATGCTGAATGCCCTTCTGGCCGACCTTTCGATCAAACCTGGCGAAAAACTTATGCTTATCCTGAACGGCGCCGGCGCCACGACGCTCATGGAGCTATTCATCGTGTTCAGGAAGTGCGTCCAAATCCTAAAGGAGAAAAAAATCGAGCTGGCGGCGAATTACGTGGGAGAACTCCTCACGGTTCAGGAGCAGGCAGGTTTTCAAATGTTCGTCGCCAGGATGGACGACGAACTCATCCGTCTGTGGAACGCGCCCTGCAATGCCCCGTATTTCAAAAAATTCTAGCCGCATAGCGCGATGACGAGGAGGAAATAGCGATGAGCGCCGAGTACATGCACATAGGGATTCCGATAACAAACAAAAAACCGGGCATGACATACGCGGAAGGCCTGAAAATATGGATGAGCAACCCGGAAGACTACGATTACAAGATCGAGTATTTAAAATTCGAGGAAGGCACGCCCTTCCCTGAGATAATGCACAAGAACCCTCATATAGCGTTTAAGGTGGATAGCATCGAAAAATATATCGAGGACGCGGATAAACTGATTTTCCCGCCTACCGAGATAGGCCCGGGCACCCGCATAGCCTTCGTCATAAAAGACGACACAATCCTGGAGCTGTACGAGCAGAAATGACATAAAACCAGACAAGGCCGGATAAAAAACTGAAAATTAAACTGTGTAGTCATGATAAAAAATCCGCTGTTGACTAGCCGGCACGGACAGTATAAAATTTCATGCGTTGTCGGGGTGGCGGAACTGGTAGACGCGCTGGATTCAGGATCCAGTGAGCGCAAGCTCATGGGGGTTCAATTCCCACCCTCGACACCAATGGAAATACTCGGCTAAAATGTAAATTCACGGATAAAAATAAAGGGAACAGGCTTTCCAAAGATAAAAGGGAAAGCCTGTTATTCTGTGTCTGCATGGCATGAACCCATACTCTCTTCCTCGCTCCCCCCAAGAAAAAAAGTTTCTAGATTGTACCCTGCCCACTAAAAAAGCCGCCCTCGCCGGGGCGGCTCGTGGTCTCTTTATTTTCTAAAATGTCTGAAGCTGTTCCAGTTGGGCCAGGTGAAGTTTTCGGTTCTCCCAGACTGATTCTATCCCGTAACGATTCACTAGTTCCTGTGTCGACCAAACTATTTCCTCCGGGGAATACAGCCCCTCCGGTAGTTCGTCCACCTCCAACAAGTCTAAAACGTTCTGCAACGTCAGCCGGTTCACGTGAGAGATTTTCGGGATATTCGAAGAAGATGACATCTGGCGATCCTCCAATGTCATAGTCCCACCCGACTGGAGCCTGTTCGTCATCCCACACCGCTCTTTCTTTTTCCACAAAGCCAAATCTCTTATAATAATTTTCAAGATGGCTTCCAATGCAATCCAAGGTTTTAGCGCCTTCAGCAATGCCTAAAATTACCGCTTCAACCCCTCCGCCTGAACGCCCGGAGTTATTGAATATGCCTATCATATCACCGTCAGGCGTCAATGCCAAGCCCACGCCGTCATCTGTCAGGTAAGTCTTAGCCCCCATGTTCTCCAATTGTTCCGAAGTATACGGGGTCAGGAACATTGCCCGTTTGCTTTTATCTCTCTCTACGACATAATCTCTAGCCGGCACCGCCTTGAATCGGGCTTTCAATTCATCCAGGCTTTCCACTATTGACGAAATATTCATCCGCGATCCTCCCTGAACAGAATCATCATCGCGGATTATTTTACCACGCTGGTAGTACGTCTCCATGACCTCCATCGCGCCCTCATTCCACACAACGAAGTTGTGGGTACATGATGGAGATGAATCCCTATGTGGAATTCGTCGATACCTTCCTAGAGCCAGCGAAGGGGATATGAAAATGAAAGTCGTTGTTTACGGGGAGAAGGTCGAAGTGAGCTTCAAAATCCCGATACCAGGCAGCTCCGATGATACGCTATCACCTCTCAAAAGCAGGGAGGATATCAGGGCGATCAGGAAGGAATAATCCACAGCACTTTTGCCCTATCATGACATATCACGATTATTTGGCGCTTACAAAGCGGCTCGTCCCGAATACAAGTAATTCCGATTCTAAATCAAATGAACCATAATTTGATTTAGAATCGGAATAGCGCAACGCAATGTTGCGCCCAACGCGAAGCGCCCGAGGTTTTTTCCAAATCAACTCGTCTGTCATGAGTTGA
>JAIROA010000104.1 GCA_031257775.1 Synergistaceae bacterium | reverse complement strand
CCCGGTTTCCGCGTCAACTACATAAGCCTCCGGATAGCGGACGACCTGCACTTCAAGTACTGCAGCGACACGTTCGGCATGTACCCGTTTTTGCCAAGGATGTCCTGGAAGACGTTCGGAACGCCGCAGATACCTTCTAATTTCCCGCCGCTAGAGACCGTTCTCGCGAAAGCGTCGGCGTCTGAGGCGCAATCCCGCCTTGAAGAGCTGAGCGAGTCTTTGACGGACGGGCTTAACGTCCTGCCTCTGAACTCCATCATCGCGACGTTTCCGCAAATTTACGCGCCATTTTGCGAATTCCTCTTGCGTTCCGTCGAAGAAGGCGCTAGATTCATAGATCTGAACACGGTGGCGCGAAGCCTGGATATCGGTGCCCTGCCATCCTGCGAGGTCATAAACGCGCGGGCCTTCGGAATGGCGGGGGAAGTCTCGGTTCAGAGTTTTGAGTGAAGGGGATGACTTAACGTTGAAAAAAATCTCATTGAAAAAGCTGCTTGCCCTTTTGATCCTCATCGCCCTTGTCCCGTGCGGAACGGCGTGGGCGTCCGAATATTACCTTGCCGGCCGCTGGCTTGCGGAGGGGGGGGGCTTTGCGGAAAAAAGCCCTATGCGCGTCCGCCTGGACGCAAACGGGATCTTCGACATAAAATCCGCGGCCGGGAATGGGACTGAGCGCGTTACGGGATACGGCGTCTACTGCGAGCTAAACGCGAGCAGGCTTGGCATAAATACGTGGAGTTTCAGGACGGAATATGAGCTTCCGTCGCCAATCGAGGTCGTTGACTTTAACCCCACGATGAACGATCCGTTCAGGCTTCCGCCGTTTACCATCGACAAGCTCACCTACACGGTCACTCTGACTGACGCCAACTCCGGGACCGTCGGCATCTCCGGCTACGTGGACATAGACTCTGTCGGAGAAACCGAGATAAACGCAGACTGCGTGATCTGGAGGGAAGGCACGCCAAAACCCGATATCCCCGATACGAGCAGCGGCTGCGGCATAGGGGCCGGCGCTTTGGGTCTTTTGGCGGGCGGTGCCATATTCCTCAGCAGACGGGACGGGAAATGATGCGCCCGGCGAGGCTCATATCCTTGCCGCTGGTTGGGCAGGCTACGTTTTACACGTGCGGGGTGGCCGTGCTTCAGTCCGTCCTCTTTTACAACGGCATAGAGTGCCGACAGGACGTCCTGGAGCTTGCGGTCGGCTCGTCCCCCTCTCATGGTACCGGCATAAAGAACATGTGCGCGTTTTTAAACGACAACGGCATAAAGGCCGACCTGAAGCAGGGCATTACGCTTGAGGGGCTCAGGGAAAACCTCGACTCAGGGCGTGTCGTCATCTGCCTCATGCAGGCGTGGAACGACGAGCCCGGGCACGACTACTCCGACACGTGGAGCGACGGGCATTACGTGACGGCCATCGGGTACGACGATGAGAGGGTATATTTTATGGATCCTTACAGCATCGCGAACTACGCCTATGTGGAGAAGGGGGATTTCCTGAACAGATGGCACGGTGTCAACCTGGGCGAGAGATACATGAACGCCGGGATTGTGGTGACGAGCCCGAACCCCGTGTATAAGCCAGGCGTATTCGCGCACATGCGCTAAGGGAGCGCCTGGGCGTCTTCGATGCCGGCGAAGCGGCAGTGCCGCTTCGCTATGGTATATCGCGTTTTAGTGCATGGCAAACTATTGATGCGCGCAAAAGGCCGCTAAATTTTCACTTTCGCAAGCCATAATAATATTAAGCAAGTTTTCCTGAGATTTTTCCGCATACGCGTTATGCAATTTTTGTTAATCCGCTTGACAGAAAAATTATTCTGGATAAAATGCACAACGTTATTATTTGATATATTAGTTCATCAATTGAACATGAGATGAATTTTAGCGCGGTATGCCTTGCGGCATCCGTACCAACCTTGACAATCAAACTAGGGCGGCATCTCGCGTAGCGTTTGAGCCGCTTTATAGAATATGCCTGTACAGTAGTCATATTTTTGAATGGTGCCGGCCGCGGTTTGATTATTTGCTGATGCTTGCTTTTTTTACCGACATAATGATATAGTTTCATCATTCTCAGAAACCTTCCGTTAGCGCTTTATTTAATTAACAAAATGTGCATCAGTGTTGCGTTTACACAGTCATGAAGTATATTTTATACAATCTAAGAGCGGTTAATTAGGCTTGGGGGAGGCGGAATAGGAGTTTTGTTATTATTGCGTTTTAAAAAATCCAAAATCATAACCGAGGGAGTGTGGTTTTTATGGATTTGATTGCCTCTCATCCCGTGCTGGAATTTTCTCACGGGGAGAAGGTGTCCTTCAGCTTCGACGGCAGGGACATGGAGGGATTCGAGGGTGAGCCAATCGCGATGGCTCTTCACGCGGGCGGCGTGAAAGTCTACAGGCATACCCCTGAGATGAAGCGGCCGAGGGGTTTTTTCTGCGCGATAGGGAAGTGCAGCTCCTGCTTTATGGTGGTGGATGGCGTCCCGAACGTGCGCACGTGCGTGACGCCGCTGAAACGCGGAATGAAGGTCGAGACTCAGGAAGGGCGCGGCAAGGTCGATCTCGGCGCGCAAGGGGCGTTCTGAGATGTCTTGCGCGGAAAAACTGAAAACGGACGTCCTCGTGGTGGGAGGCGGGCCGGCCGGGTTGTCGGCGGCGGCGGAGGCGGCAAGCGCGGGAGCGGATGTCTTAATCGCGGAAGGGGATCTGCACCTTGGCGGGCAATTGGTCAAGCAGTCGCATAAATTTTTCGGAAGCAAGGATGAATTCGCGGGCACGAGGGGCTTTGAGATAGCGAAGATACTGCGCGATGAGATAGCGCGGTACGGCACACGGGTAAGGACGATGCTGAACACGACCGTAAGCGGCTACTATCCTGACGAGAACCTTGTGACGGCCATGACGGGCGAGGAGGAATACTTCCATATCCTGCCCAAAAAAATCATCCTGGCGAGCGGCGCGCAGGAGCGCCTCATACCGTTTCCGAACAACGACCTTCCGGGGGTTTACGGCGCGGGAGCTGTGCAGACGCTCATGAACGTCTATGGCGTCGTGCCGGGCAAGAGAGTCCTCATGATAGGGGCGGGCAATATAGGCCTCATAGTGAGCTATCAGCTCCTCCAGGCCGGAGTCGAGGTCGCGGCGATACTCGAAGCCATGCCCCGCATAGGCGGCTATTGGGTGCATGCCGCTAAAGTCCGCCGCCTCGGCGTCCCGATCCTTCTCAGGCACTCCATCAGCAAGGCCTTGGGGGACACAGTGGTCACGGGCGCTGTGATCTGCGGGCTGGACGAAAAGTTCAATCCCAAAGGCGAGCCGGAGAAGGTCGACTGCGACGCAATCTGCCTTGCCGTCGGCCTTACGCCGTCAAATGAACTGCTCTGGCAAGCCGGCTGCAAGATGAAGTACGTGCCTTATCTCTGCGGGCACGTTCCTTACAGGGACAAGAACATGAGGACATCCAACAGCGATATATGGATGGCGGGCGACGTCTCGGGCATCGAGGAGGCAAGCGCCGCCATGATCGAGGGGCGCATTGCCGGAATGAGCGCGGCGGCCTCTCTTGGATTCAAGGTCTCGCCGGACGATTTCAATAAATACCATGCGCGCCTTCATAATCTCAGGGCGGGAGAAGTGGGCGAAAAAATCCGCGTCGGCGTGTCCGACGTGACGGTCGATGGATGGGGGGATGATGCCTGATGAACACGCCGAAAAGCTTTGAAAGCGGCATTCTGACCGAAGAGCGGCCAGGCGCGGTACGCCCGCCGGAGAGCCTATGGAAGGAGCATAAGGGCGGGCTTGTCATAGTCGAGTGCCCGCAGCGCATCCCCTGCAATCCGTGCAACACGTCATGCCCGACGGGGGCGATCCTTCCGTTCCGGGACATAAACGACGTTCCGGAGGTCGATTACGCCAAATGCACGGGATGCGCCATGTGCGTGGCCAAGTGTCCGGGGCTCGCGTGCTTCGTGGCCGACCTTACATTCGGCCCAGGGCGCGCGCTGATGAAGCTGCCATATGAGATGCTTCCCGTCCCGTCGAAGGGCGACAGGGCGGAATGCCTGGGCAGGACGGGCGAAACGGTCTGCGAGGGCAGGGTGGAGAATGTGACGGAACCTCTTCGTGATCGCACAAGAGTAGTTCATGTAAGCGTCCCAGCAGACAAAGCAAACGACGTAAGGGCCATAAGGGTGGTGTGAGCGATGAGAGAAGACGATGTCATTGTATGCCGCTGCGAGGAGATAACGGTACGTGAAATCCGCTCCTGGATCGACAAGGGCTATAGGCACTTCGACGAGCTGAAACGCGTGCTGCGCGTCGGCATGGGGCCATGCCAGGGCAGAGGGTGCCGCGATATCATTTTAAGAGAGCTTTCAAGGGCTACCGGGGCGCCGCTTGACAATATAAATCCCGGGACTATCCGTCCGCCGGTCAAACCCATAAAGCTCGGCCTCTGCGCCTACGGCAAGGAGGGAGCTTCCTCATGAGCGAAACGACTGGGAAAAGAACCGCCGACGCCATTATAGTGGGCGGCGGCGTGCACGGCGCCTCAGCGGCCTATCATCTGGCAAAAGAGGGGATAAGCGTAGCGCTCTTCGAGAAGGAGTACCTGTCGTCCGGAGGCTCGGGGCGCAGCGCGGCTGGCCTGCGCCAGCACTTCGGCACGGAGGTCAACTGCCGTCTTGCCAAGTACAACCTTGAATGTTTCCCTACCCTTCAGGAAGACCTCGGGGGAGATCTGGATCTGGAGTTCACGCAGTGGGGCTATCTCTGGGTGGCTTATACGGGCGAGAGCATGACGCAGCTCGAGAAAAACGTCGCGCTCCAGCAGAGCCTGGGCATTCCGTCCGAAAACCTGACTCCTGAGGAGATGAAGCGGCGCTGGCCTTATCTCAACGTCGACCGCATGATAGGCGCGGCCTTCTGCGCGAAGGACGGACACATAAACCCGCACACGCTGACTATGGCCTACGGCAGGGCTGCTGAAAGGCTCGGCGCTAAGATAATGACGTACACGCCGGTCGAAAAGCTCATAGCGTCCGGAGGGAAAATAACGGGAGTCCTGGCCTCCGGCGAGGAGTGGAGCGCGCCAAGGGTGCTTTTGACGGCGGGCCCCTGGTCGACGCCGCTTGCGGCGACGGTCGGCGTGGATCTTCCCGTCACGGCGGAGAGGCACAACCTTCTCGTCACGGAGCAGATAGAGCCGTTTAACTGCCCAATGACGCTTTGCCTCGACGACGGGGCTTACTTCAAGCAGGTGCCCAACGGCAGCTTTTTCTTCGGCAGGGACGACCCGGACGAGCCAAAGACGATGGAGTCCGGGAACAGCGCGAAGTTTTTGGAGGGAGTCACAAGGAGCGTCCTTCAGAGGATTCCGGCGCTAAAGGGCGTGAGGGTCGTCCATCAATGGTCTGGCCCCTACGACGTCACGCCGGATCATCAGGCCGTAATCGACTGGACGCCGTTAGAAGGGCTGTGGGTGAACTGCGGATGGAGCGGGCATGGCCTCCAGTTCGGGCCAAGCGGCGGAAGGCTGGCCAAGGAGATGTTCATGGGAGAGGATACGTTCGTCGATATCCACAACTTCCGGCTGAGCCGTTTTGAAGAGGGCGACCTCTTTATGGAACCGGCGTTCATATAGGGCCGCGATCATGACCGTCTACCGGATTAAGAGCAAATCCAGATCGTGGGACGGCGAGCCTATAGGCATACTGATACTCGACGCGGCGTACCCCTGCGTTCCCGGCAACGTGGGGAACGCCACTACGTTCGACTTTCCCGTGCGCTACAAGGAGGTAAAGGGCTCTTCCATAGACCGTCTGCTCAACGAGCGTGATCCGGCGCTGCTTGAGCCCTTTATCAGGGGCGCCAGGGAACTGGAGGCGGAGGGGGTCGGGGCGATAACGGGGGCCTGCGGTTTTATGGCGCTTTTCCAGCCGCAGGTTGCCGCGGCGGTAAACGTGCCGGTTTTTCTGTCCAGCCTGCTCCAGATTCCCTTCATAACGCAGACGCTTAAGCCGGGGCAGAAGATAGGCGTGGTATCGGCGAACGCGGGGGCGCTTACGGACGAACACTTCAAAAATGTCGGCATTTTGCCGGATACACCGCTTGCCGTTTACGGCATGGAGGATCAATACGAATTCAGAACATCCGTTCTGGAAGAAAAGGGCACTCTTGACTCGGCCAAGGTAGAGGAGGAGTTACTGTCCGTGACGGGCAGGATGATCCGTGAGAATCCGGAGGTTGCGGCGATAGTCCTGGAATGCAGCGACCTCCCCCCATACGCTCACGCTGTCCGCGAGGCGACAGGCCTGCCTGTGTTCGACTTCACCACGATGATCCGGCACGTCAAAAACGCCCTCGTCCCTTCCCGCTACGACGGCGGATACATGTGAGGCAGGTGATGCTGCGGATAAAAATCTTGGCGCGCTCATAACCGTGTTCGGAACAGTATTGAATTTCCAAATGAAGGAGGTTATGGAATGTCTGAGATTAAAAAAGGCGGAGATACCTTTGCCAGCAGATGGGGGCTTATGTGTACGATACTGGGTATGGCGGTCGGCACCGGGAATATATGGAGGTTCCCGAGAGAGGTCGCCAAAAATAACGGCGGTGCATTTATAATAGCGTGTTTTATCGCGATTTTCCTTTGGGCGGTCCCGCTCATCACGGCTGAAAGCATTTTCGGCAAGAAGACGCGCATGGCGAACGCCGGCGCGTTCAAAGTTCTGCTCGGGGACAACATGACGTGGATGGGCGCTTTCTGCGGCATGTGCTGCATCATGATCGGCGCCTATTACGGCGTCGTGCTGGGGTGGGTCATGAAGTACATCGCCCTCATTGCCACGGGCTTCCTGGGGCAGGTCGCGTCGGCCCCGGACGGGGTGGCTCTCACTACCGAGGTATGGAACAACTTTGCCATGACCGCCACGCGCGAGGTCGACCCTGTTCCGGCCTGGCAGGCTGCGTATTGGTTCTGGGGCGCTATCGTGATAGCGTGCTTGATAATTTATCGCGGCGTGCAGGGCGGCCTTGAGATCGCGAACAAAATAATGATCCCGGCCGTTTTCATTTTGCTCATCGTACTGGTCGGGCGCGTCGTGATGCTTCCTAAGGCCGTCGACGGGCTTGAGTACATGTTCCACATAGAATGGGGCGACTTCCTGAAGCCAAGGATGTGGCTCGCCGCGTTCACCCAGGCGGCGTGGTCGACCGGCGCGGGGTGGGGCATGTTCCACGTGTTCTTCGTCTACTCCGCGAAGGACGAGGACGTCCAGCTCAACGCCTTCACGGTAGCATTCGGCGACACATCGGCCGCGATGCTCGCCGCCATGGTGGTTTTGCCCGCGGTCTACGCGCTCGCTCCGGATCCGGCCGCTGTCATGTCGAGCGGCGCGAACGGGCTTACCTTCATCAACCTGACCAACCTCTTCGCGCATACCCCCGGCGGGCTGTTGATGGCCGCGTTCTTCTTCCTGGCGCTCTTCTCGGCCGCTCTGAGTTCCCTGATCGCTATGATCGAGCTTGGCTGCCGCAACCTGATGGACATGGGCTTCACCCGTACCAAGGGAACGTTGCTCACCGGGGCGTACTTCCTCATATTCGGCACGTTCTCGGCGCTCAACAACAACGTGTTCGAGAACCAGGACATGGTGTGGGGCGTCGGCCTCCTGGTCGTCGGCCTCTGCTACGCTTACGGCGCGTGGAAGTACGGGATCGACAAGCTGTGGGACGAGGACATCAACCCCTGCTCCGACATGCACGTAAAGTGGATGTGGACAAGTCTCTATCTCTTCCCGCTGCTCTTCCTGTTCGTCTGGGGCTGGTGGATGTACGACGCGGCGACCTGGTACCCCGGCGAGTGGTATAAATTCTGGCCCATCACGAAGTATGTCTACACGCCAGGCGCGATGGTCGCGGAGTGGGGCATCATGTTCGCCATCCTGATAGCGCTCAACAACGCGATGGCGCGTCGCCTGATTCACGCCAACAAGATAGAGGATTAGCCGGGGCGGAAAGGAGATATTCAAATGCAGACTTGGGTCATAAACATGATATTGTTGAGCTTGATCTGCCACGGATGCTTCGCCGGGGCGATAAAAATCATGATGAACGCGGAGGCCAAAAAGCGCGGTAAGGCTAAGGCCGGCTGAGCGCGGAAGGCGAAAAATGCGGGGGATATCCGCGTTATGGATATCCCCCTTGTGTCATCCTAATTCCAAGTCAACTCGTAAGGGACGAGTTGACTTGGAAAAACCTCAACACTTCGTGTTGGGCGCAACATTACGTTGCGCGATTCCGATTCTAAATCAAATTATGGTTCATTTGATTTAGAATCGGAATCATATCCTGAAGCCCTCCGGCATCGGGTCGTCCGGTTCCAGGACGAGCTGGTTGAATCCCATTATGTACGCGTTGCCGGATATTTTGGGGATGATGGCCGGTATGCCCGATACATCCGTTTCTTCGGCTATCGTCCCCTCGAAGACCGTGTCGATGATGCTGTGGTTCTCAAGGGTCATCCCCGGCTTTAGCACGCCCTTCGCGTAGAGCTGTGACATCCTGGCGCTAGTGCCGGTACCGCAAGGGCTCCTGTCGACCTCGGCCTCACCGAATACCGTTATGTTCCTCGTCCTGAGCCTCCCCTGTCCGGCTTCTTCCGGCTCTGTCATGAGGACGACGCCGTATATCCAGTCAATCCCGGTCTCAAGCGGGTGCGAGATAGTTTGGGCGCGGCTGAAATTCTCCTTTATCTCCATAGCGTAAGCGCAAAGGCGGTGCGTGTTTTCCGGCACTAGCTCTATGCCGAGCTGCGAGGCTTTGGCAAAGATATAAAACGCCCCTCCGAAACAGACGTCGGCCGTGATCTCGCCAACCCCGCCGACCGGGATCTTCACGTCTGACATGCGCCGGAAAGCAGGCACGTTGTGAAAGAAAACGCTCCTGACATGCCCGTCCCTTACCTCGACCGTCGACGTCACGCGTCCCGCGGGCGCGTCGATCTTAAGGACGTTCGCGCCCTCCCTGGACGGCATGATGCCAGTGTCGAACACGGCTTTGGAAACCCCTATCGTGCCATGCCCGCACATCGTCCCCATGCCGCCGTTTTCTATAAAGAGGACTCCTATGTCCCCGTCGTCCGTGACGGGCGGCGTCAGTATCGCACCGTACATAGCGTCGTGCCCGCGCGGCTCGCGCATTATCAGTTTTCTGCAGTGATCCAGGTTTTCCAGGACGTAGGCGCGTTTTTCCAGCATCGTGCGGCCCTCTATTTTAGGGAAACCGGATGTCACGATGCGGACCGGCTCACCGGCGGTGTGAGCGTCGATACAGGTGATGATGCGGCGGAACTGCATAAGATAACCCCCTCGTGGTATAATGTTTAAAAAGATTGTTTCTGTATGTGTTTATTCTACCATAATTTAGGCACCGCGTACGGACGCGCGCCGCGCTGTAGCCGGATATAAGAAGGTGCTCATCATGAGCCAGCGGGTAAGAGAAAAAACGCGGCGCCGCGATGGCCTCTTGAAGAAGATTGCGGGTTTTTTTTCCACAATGACGGCACGTTCGCTCGACAGGGCGCTCGATCGGTTGCTGGTTCAGATTGGCTGGGTTCCTGAGATGATGGACGGCAGGGGCAAGATCCTTCACGTTTCCGACACGCCCACGTCCATGTACGGGTACCTCGCCCGTCTTATGAGGCGCGTCAATCCGTCAGTCGTCGTCCACACCGGCGACCTGGCGGACGATATAAAGCTCGAGATATATCCGGGGGAGGCCGAGAGATACCGCGCGGCGGCAAAACGCCTGACCGGCATCCTTGCCGCGCCGCGCAGGAGGGTGATAATCGCCTTGGGCAATCACGACAGGGAAGAATTGCTTCCGCCCCTTCCGGCTCAGTATATCGTCTGCGGCGACGCGCTTGACGTGACGCTGTACGGCCTGAAATTCAGGGTGTCGCACTACGTTGAGCAGATCCTCTATAAACCGGCGGAATATAATCTCTTCGGGCATTCCCTGGAGCAGCCGAGTTTCTCGGATGACGGGGGCAGGCATTTTTTCAACGGGATGGAGATGATGAGGCTCATAGGGGAGGGAACGGAGACTGGCTTTAATTATCCGAAAGGCACCGACGACGCCAGACTGACGCGGCGAAGCCGCAGCGCGCGGTGAGCGCGCGCAACGGAAAGGAGTGTCCAGCAAATGCTCTCTTTAGTCAGGAGCGGGCCGACCATCCTGAAAATCAGGCTTTCGGGGGATATCGCGGCGCTGACGGACGCGATGGAGGAAATATCTCTCTCGAACTGGGGCAGCGATTTCAGCAAATTCAATGACTCGGCGGGCGAGGGAGACACGCTGATATTCATCAACGACAAGGCGGACGTGCTCTCCATGATCTATCAGACCACAATCGCCCCGGCGGCAGTTCTGTGCGCCCTTATAAACAGAAGGCTTTTGGGAGGCATCCACGACATAAGCGTGACGCCTCCCAATATCGTGATGCGGCTTATCGGCAACCTCGACGCCGCGATAGATCAGATAGCCGTCGATTTCAAGGCGAAGGAAGCGGCTGGGCCTTACCTCGCGGAGCATATAGACGAGTCGTCCGTCCTGGTGACATTCACGTCCGAGCCGATCAACAGGCCCGTCCCCTATGCGTCATTTTATGGCAGGGCGCTTCTGGTAGACAAGCCTTACGGGCAGCTTATGGTCTTTCTGCGAGCGAAGGCGCAGGAATACCTCAATATCGCGATGGGCAGCCCGGACTGGAACGAAATAGAGATTACCATGTTCGACGCGATGGATCAGTTCAACCTCCACTACAACCGCCTGATCACGGTGCTGCTGGGCCTGGATGTCGGGCTCATCGTCGGGGAGGCGTGGGTTCCCGAGTACACGATCATCATGAGGAAATCGGAGGTGTATCAGGTGCGCCTCTTGACGCCCATCTCGGCTCAGGAGATAAAGAGGATCGCGCTGGCCCTTGAGTACGACGACGGCGGAATGCGCGTTGTGGATTTCGACGTGTATTTTAAAAACAAAAAACTGAGCTGGCAGTCGGAGCTTAAACAGCTCAAGGGATACACGAGGGACCAGATAGGCGTTCTGCACAGAAAACGTCTGCTGTCGTCCCTCCCCGCCGAGGCAAAAGCCGTGCTCCGCAAGCTGGATTCCGATATCGAAAAAAGCGGCCTTCGCAGGTAAATCCTTATTGAATCCGCGCGACGCCGCTTTTTATCGCGGATGCCCTCACGGCTGATGCCACGGCGGGGGCAACTCTCTTGTCCAGAGGGGCCGGGATGAAATAATCGGGCGAAAGCTCGGAGTCGGAGATGAGACCGGCTATAGCGTAAGCGGCGGCCGTCTTCATCTCGTCGTTTATGTCGCTTGCCCTCGCGTCAAGCGCGCCCCGGAAAATTCCAGGAAAGGCAAGCACGTTGTTTATCTGGTTCGGGAAGTCGCTGCGGCCGGTTCCTATGACCGCCGCGCCAGACGCCATTGCCTCCTCCGGCATTATCTCCGGGACGGGGTTTGCCATGGCGAGGATTATCGGGTCTTTTGCCATGCTCCTGACCATGCCGCCGGTGACAAGCCCCGCCGCTGACACGCCGATAAAGACGTCCGCGCCCTTCATCACGTCGGCAAGCGAGCCCCGTTTGCCTTTCGGGTTCGTGATGGCCGCGATTTTGGCCTGTTCCTCGTTCAAGCCCTTCCTGCCCCTGTAGAGCGCTCCGGATCTGTTGCACAGCACGACGTCCTCAAGGCCGAGCGACATCAGGAGCTTCGCTATGGCTACCGCCGCGGCGCCGGCGCCGCTGACCGCGAGGCTGAGGCTGGAGAGCTTCTTTCCTGATATCTTGAGCGCGTTTATCATGGCGGCGAGCGTCACGACAGCCGTTCCGTGCTGGTCGTCGTGGAACACCGGGATGTCGCAGGACTCCTTCAGCCTTCTCTCTATCTCAAAGCACCTGGGCGCGGATATGTCCTCCAGGTTTATCCCCCCGAAGCTGCCCGCGAGGAGCTCGACGGTGCGGACTATCTCGTCCGTGTCCTTCGAGCGGATGCAGAGCGGCAGCGCGTTCACACCCGCAAACGACTTGAACAGCACGCACTTGCCCTCCATGACAGGCATCCCGGCCTCCGGGCCTATGTCGCCAAGGCCGAGAACCGCCGTGCCGTCGGTGACGACGGCCACTGAATTCCATCTTCCTGTCAGGTCGTAGCTCTTCGAGACGTCCTCATGAATCGCGAGGCACGGCTCGGCGACGCCCGGCGTATAAGCGACTGACAGGTCGTCCTTCGTCTCGATCGCCATTTTAGGCACGATGTCGAACTTTCCCTTCCACTCGTAATGCTTTTTCATCGCCTCTTTAGCGTAATCCATTGACACAGCCCCCCCTGAAACTAACCCTTGTCTAATTCTGATTCTAAATCAAATGAACCATAATTTGATTTAGAATCGGAATGGCGCAACGCAATGTTGCGCCCAACACGAAGTGTTGAGGTTTTTCCAAGTCAACTCGTCTGTTATGAGTTGATTTGGAATTAGAATAAATTGCCGATTTTGCGCATTCCGTGCGGGACGCGCCTGTCACGCGAAAAGTTCCGGATAGCTCTTCCCGTACTCATCAAATTCCAGCGAGAGGCCGTCGAGCTTTTTCCTTCCCCTCTCGGCCTGGATGCGTGCCTGTCTTGGCGAAGCACCGCCTAACGTGTCGCGCCTTGCGGCCGAAATTTCCGGCGCCAAAAGCGACGGAAGCTCATCCCCGGCATCAGGCGCGAGCTTTCGCCACTCGTCCTTCGTAAGGGACGTAAGGGCGCGCTTGTTCTCAAGGCACCAGCGCACCGCGTTTCCGGTAATCTCGTGAGACTTCCTGAACGGAACGCCCCTCTTTACCAAATGCTCCGCCACGTCGGTGGCGAATATGAACCCGTCCGCGAAACCGCGCCGCGCCGCCGCGGCGTCGACTTCGACCTCGGACAGAAGGGGCGGCATGACCTCCAGCATCCCCTTCAGCGCGTCGCACGACCTCCACAGCGAGCGCTTGTCCTCCTGAAAATCCCTATTGAAGGACAGCGGAGTCCCTTTCATTATCGTGAGCGCGTCAACGAGCCCGCCTATCAGCTGCCCTGTCTTGCCGCGCAGGATTTCAAGCACGTCCGGGTTTTTTTTCTGAGGCATCATGCTCGATCCGGTGCAGAACGCGTCTGGAAGTTTGACCCAACCGAATTCGGACGTGAAGTAAATTATGAGATCCTCCGATATGCGGCTTGCGTGAACTCCGAACATCGCCGCGAAGTAATGGAATCCGATGATGTGATCGCGTGACGCGACCGCATCCATGCTGTTCTGGCATATCTTTGAGAAGCCCAGGTCGCGCGCCGCGAATCCGCGGTCAAGCGGCAATGTGGACCCGGCGAGCGCGCCGCAGCCAAGCGGGCATTCATCCGCGCCCTCGTAAGCCAGAAGCAGCCTGCGGGCGTCGCGCAGGAACGCCTCGAAGTGAGCCATCCAGAAGTGGCCCATCGAGACGGGCTGGGCCTGCTGCAAATGCGTGTAGCCTGGCACAATCGCGTCCGCGTGTTCCAGAGCCTTGCGGAGGAGCGTATCGAGAAGCTTCCTCATCATGTCCCATATCGTCAATATTTCCCGGCGAAGCGCGAGCCTCACAGTCGTGCCGGACTGATCGTTGCGGCTTCTCCCGGCATGGAGCTTCGCCCCGACGTCGCCGATGCGCTCCGTCAGCAGCGACTCGACGTTCATGTGAACGTCCTCTAGCCTGACATCCGGCTCGATGGTGCCGCTCGCGGCATCGCGGGCGATCTGAGCCAGCGCGAGCTCTATCTCGTCAGCATCGTCTTTCGAGAGCAGCCCGACGGACGCCAGCATCCGCACATGAGCCGCGCTTCCCCTGATATCCTCCTGCACGGTCCGCCAGTCGAGATCAAGCGACTGAGTGAAGCGTCCGACGGCTTCGTTCATATCCTGCGTGAATCTGCCCTTCCACATCCCCTGCGAGTCCCGCCTTCCAAATGATTTTTCAGGTCAAAACGTAAATCCCAGAAAGTATACGCCAAATTCTCAAATTCTTAAATATCCTTGGGCATGCGGCAGGAGGCTCGTCAACTTGTGTCAACTTGCCTTATGTTTCTTATTGGGTTAAAATACAGGCTGAAAATAATGGTAAGTCATATTTTCAATTTCACTTAAAGTCTGGGAGTGTGAAGATGATACGGATGATAGGGGCGGGAACGGCGGAGATAGATGATCCGGATGCGGCGGTATCTGAGATTCTCGATCAATTAGCCCTTGAAGGCGCGTTGCTTGACAACTCTGTCGGAATCGTTTCCTGTCACTCTGAATTCGTGGAGACCGGTATGCTGCGCGAGCTTTGCGGCAGATTGCCGTTCGACGTCGTCGGCTGTACCGCGCTTGGCAGTTCCGTGCGCGGCCAGTACGGGGTCGAATTTTTCAGCATATCCGTCATTACGAGCGACGACGTATCGTTTTCAGCCGCCTACTCCGACCCTATGGCCGAAGACAGCATGAGAGGCCCGTTAACGGGCGTCTATGACCGCGCAAAGGGCGCCCTTCCGGGAGAGCCTGTCCTGGCGATAGTCTTCGCGCCATATTTAAGCACGGTCGGAGGGGAAATGACGCTCTCCATGCTTGACGAAATCTCCGCCCATATCCCGCTTTTCGGAAGGCTTCCGTCCGACCACACGCTCCGGTACAACGACAGCATGACGTTCATGAACGGGGAATCGAGATCCGGCGCGTTAGGGCTCGTGCTGGTGAGCGGGAACATAAAGCCACGGTTTTTCTCCGGCTCCATCTCCGAAAATAAAATCCAGAATCAGAACGGGATCATAACGGAATCGGACGGCTGCATCTTACGAAGGGTGAACGGCATGCCGCTCATGAAATACCTCACCTCGCAGGGGCTCGCGTCCGGCTGCATCGTCCGCGCGTTCGGCTCCATCCCGTTCCTGGTCGACTACAACGACGGGACGACGCCCGTGGCGCGGGCGATATACGACATAACGGAGGAAGGCTACGCTGTCTGCGGAGGGCTTATGCCGGAAGGGGCCGCGCTTGCCATCGGCTCGATCGACGTCGGGGACATACTGAGGACCGCGGATGACACGCTCGCCTCAGCCATAAATTCCGGCGGCATAAACGGCATGTTCATCTTCTCGTCCTTCGTGCGATGCCTCATGCTTGGCCCGGATTCCGACGATGAGATAAAGCGGACGATGGATCTTATCGGCAGGAACACGCCTTACCATTTTGCTTACTCCGGCGGGGAAATCTTACCGGTTTACGGCATGGCCGGGAACACGATGAACCGGTTTCACAACTTCTCTTACGCGGCCTGCGTTTTCTGAGCGGATGCCGCCGAAAGGCATTTAACTATATGTCAGATAAGGATTCTTTTATTAAAGCACATACGCCGCCTGACGAAACAGCCGCATTGGCTGAAGATCTGCGCGGGCAGGTAAGCCATCTCCTCAATGAAAACGAAAAACTCGCAAGGCAGATAAGGCGCCTGAGGGGAACCATAGAGCGATACGGCGCGATGGCCTCGCTTACCGCGAGCCTGGACGAGATGCGCTCCGTAGAGCAGCAGAGGCAGGAAAAATTCATGCGGCTGCTCCTTGAGAACAGCCCCGATATGATAATACTTCTCGATCACGAGGGGCGCTTCGCGTACTGCACGGACGCGTTCCTGGAAAAAGCCCGCATACAGCGCTTCAACCAAATCAACGGCCATTTTTACAAAGAGGTGTTCGACACGTTTGCCGAGCCGGGCTGGTCGGACAGGCTATCCGCCATATTCGAAAAATCCATAACCGAAAAGAACTCCATAGAGCTGAACGAGAGCGCCGACATCGGCAGAAGCGGCAAACCGCTCAACTATTCCATACACTTTACCCCAATGGTCGACGAAAACGGAAACGTCGAGGGCTCCATGATATTCTTCCACGACATAACGGAAGTGCTCAAGGCCAAAGACGAGGCCGAACGGGCGTCGAGCGCCAAGTCGGATTTCCTGGCCAATATGTCCCATGAGATGCGGACGCCGATGAACGCGATAATCGGCATGACGAACATCGCCATGAACTCGCGGGAGATCGCAAAGAAGGACTATTGCCTCAGGAAGATAGACGATGCCTCGAAGCATCTGCTCGGGGTCATAAACGACATCCTCGACATGTCAAAAATCGAGGCGAATAAGCTGGAACTCTCGTTCACCGAATTTAACTTCGAAAAGATGCTGATGAAGGTAGCGGGCGTTATAAACTTCAGGATAGAGGAAAAGAAGCAGCATTTCAACGTGCGCGTCGCGAACGACATACCGGATACGATAGTCTGCGACGAGCAGCGATTGAGCCAGGTAGTCACGAACCTCCTGTCCAACGCCGTGAAGTTCACTCCAGAGGGAGGCACCATCACGCTCGATGCCCGCAAGGACAGCGAATACGAGGGGATATGCGTCATCCGCATCGACGTCACGGACACCGGCATAGGCATCACGCGGGAACAGCAGGCACGCCTCTTCAACTCGTTCGAGCAAGCGGACGGCGGCATATCCAGAAAATTCGGCGGCACGGGGCTGGGCCTTGCCATATCGAAGCGCATCGTGCAGCTGTTGGCCGGGGACATCTGGATTACGTCAGAACCCGGAAACGGATCGACGTTCTCCTTCACGCTCAAAGCACTGCAAGGAGACCCGACGAGAAAGGAAAGCCTTCTGAACCCCGGCGTGAACTGGAACAACATGAAGGTCCTTCTTGTAGACGACTCCGACGACGTGAGGGAGTACTTCAAGGAAATAGCGCACCGGCTGAAACTCTCCTGCGACGTGGCGCCAGACGGCGAGGAAGCGTGCAGGATGATAGAGCAAAACGGCCCTTACGACGTCTATTTCGTCGACTGGAAAATGCCTGTGATGAACGGGATCGAGCTATCCAGGCGCATTCACGGCTACCAGAACGGCAAGTCTGTCGTGATAATGATAACAGCCGCCGAGTGGAACTCGATAGAGAGGGAGGCAACGGAAGCGGGGATAAGCAGATTCATGCAGAAGCCGTTTTTTACGCTCTCCGTAGCCGACTGCATAAACGAATGCCTCAGCCCCGGCGGCAAAAGAAAGGACTCCTCCGACGAACGCTGCGCCCTTGATCCTGACTGCTTTACGGGACACAGGATAATGCTCGCGGAGGATATAGAGATCAACCGCGAGATAGTGCAGGAACTCCTCAAGCCGACCGGAATAGAGATAGTGTGTGCCGTATCGGGCCGCGAAGCCCTCGATCTCTTTAAAAAAGATCCGGCGCGCTATGAGGCGATATTCATGGACATTCACATGCCGGTGATGGGAGGCTACGAGGCCACGCGGCGCATCAGGGCGCTTGACGATCCTTACGCCAAATCCGTCCCGATAATAGCGATGACGGCAAACGTGTTCAAAGAGGACGTGGAGAAGTGCCTTGAAGCCGGGATGAACGATCACATCGGCAAACCTCTCAATATGGACGATGTCATGGAAAAACTCAGAAAGTACATCAAAAGGAACGACATGGTAAATGTACTGGAACTTCACTGACACGCTTATTCCCACGGAGAAGATATTCGGCCCGGAGGACGGGCCAATCATAGCGGAGATCGGCTTCGGCAACGGGGAGTACCTGGAACATCTGGCGCGGACGAGGCCGGAATGCATTGTAGTAGGCATAGAGGTCTCGCAGTGGTGCGTGACGAAGGCGGCCCGCAGGTCTCTTGCGGCAGGCTTACGGAACATCCGGCTTATGCGCGGGGATGCCAGAAGCATCCTCCATTACGCCTTCGAGCCAGACTGTATCAGCGAGGCATATATGAATTTCCCTTGCCCCTGGCCCAAAAGAAGGCACGCGGAGCGCAGGGTCGCGAGCCGGAATTTTGCCAGTACCCTGCGCGGGCGCCTTGCCCTGGGCGGCACATTTACGCTGGCTACGGATGTGGAGTGGTACGCGCTCCAGACGCGGGACGCGTTTTTAAGTGACGGCTCTTTCAGCCCGGATCCCATTGAACTCAACCCGAAGCGCGGCTACGTGACGAAGTACGAGCGGAAATGGCGGAAAATGGGGCTGGATACTTTCGTGGTCAGGATGACTAAGATAAACGGCGGGGCGGGCCATGATGACGAAAAAACCGAGGAATTCGACGGCGAGGAGCTGAAAATCATGACGGATCCCGATGTAAACGGACTCAGCCTTCATGACAGGCTATCAGCGGTTCTTGGCAAGACGATACAAAAAGACGGGTACGTCGTGATCTTTAAGGAACTATTCATGTCCGGGGACGGCGCGGCGCTCTTGTCCGCCATATCCGTGGACGAGGGCTTTGAGCAGCGCTACTACATAAAAACCGTGCGGTCGGGCAGCGAAACGCTCGTAAAGCTGGACGCCATCGGGCACCCATACAGAACCCCGGGAGTGCGGGCAAGCCTGCGCTTCCTGTCTGAAATTCCCGGCGTCAGGCTTTAAAGACCTGAAGACAGGCCCGCATAATCTGTCTCAACGCGCCGCGATGCGCCTTTTGACGCCGTTTGCGGCCATTACGGCAACGGCCAGAAGCGGCAGAAGCGTCACGACGCAGAGGGCTGCTTCCAGGCCGATCCTGTCGCCGAGCATTCCTATGGGAGAGGCGGCTATGTTGGCTATGCCCCATGAAACGCCCATGACCAGAGAACTCGCGGTGCTGCGGGATTCCGGGACAAGTTCCTGAGCCATCGCGAGCGTCACGGGATTCGTGGCCGCGATGCAGGCGCCTCCCAGGACAAAAAAAATCACCGACGACGCGCTCTTCATAATGATCGCCGGGAAGAGAAGCATCGGGGAGAGGGCGAGCATGACAAAGACGACACGCTTCTTGCTGAAAGCGTCAGCGAGCTTGCCGCATATGAGGCTGGAGACAACGCCCGCAGCCGTGAAGGCAAAGAGCAGCGTCCCGCCGAACTCTATGCTGCCGCCGCGTCCGGTGACCAAAAGCGGCAGGAATGTCCTTATCCCCTGATATGTCGAGTCCCTGACGATTGATATCACGATTATCGGCAGGCAGATCGCCAGCACACGGGAAAATTTATTGCGCTGTTTCCCGTCGCTTCCCGCGCTGCCTGTTTTTTCCGCCGTTATCCTGTCCCGGTCCACGAATTTCTTAGGAAGGCCGCTTTGGGCGGCTAAGATCACGGCTATTACCAGAATTATCGCGAACGGCATTAAAGACGGCCCAAGCACACGCAGCAGGAAGACCCCGTAAAGCGGGCTCAAAGCCGCCCCAAACGTTCCGGCCGCGGAAAACACGGCCAGATACGTCCCGAGACGCCCGCTGCCCCCGGCTATGCCTGTGAGCCCGTGCCCCTGCGGGTGAAAGCTCGCCGTTCCAAAGCCGATCATGGAGACGATGAGCATTGCGATCCCGTATGACGGGGCAATGGGCAGGAGGTACGCGCCGCCCGCCGTGAAAAGAGGCGCCCACAAGGCAAGGAGCGGCCTGTCGAGCTTATCGGCTATTTGCCCGGCGAAAGGCTGCACGACGAGATTCAGCAGCCCGAACAGCGTGTTCAGGAAACCCGCCTCGCTCAAGGAAAGGGATAGGCGTTTTACTATCTCTGGCAAAAATGTCGGAAGCATCGTAGGATGAAGGTCATTTATGAAGTGCATCGCGCTAATGGAGATAAGCGCCCGTAAGCTAAGATGCTGTTTAATCTTTTCCCCTTTTGCCTGCGTATCGGTCACGAAATCTCCCCCTGTGTTTTTACATGCGTAACTGTATAATCATATCATGAAATTATCGAGGGGAAACGTCCGCCCGACGACGGGCAAAGTCCTCGGGGCGCTTTTCAGTATTCTGGGCGCTTCGGTGGATATAAGAATGGAGGGTTTTCTGGATCTCTTTTCCGGCACGGGGGAAGTCGCGCTGGAAGCGCTGAAGAGGGGCGCGTCTAATGTCGTTGCCGTCGAGTCCTCAAAGGCGCGGGCGGAGCTTATCAATGCCCGTCTCAGCCAAGCGCTGGAAAAAACGCGTGTTCCTTCGGACGGGCATTGCAAAGCGAAATGCCTCTGCCGCGATGCGCGGCGGGCGATCCCGATCCTTGCCAGGGACGGCGCCGTATTTGACGTGATATTCGCCGACCCCCCTTACGGCATGGGGTGGGGGGAATCCCTGCCCCCGCTGATTGCCAGACATGCATTCATGCTTTCCCAGGGCGGTTTTTTTGTCCTTGAGCGTTCAGTGCGGGATCTCGTGTGCGATGCGGACGGCATGAGCGGGATATTCGCGCCGCGCGATGATAGAATATACGGAGATACCGTGCTGTCCATCTATCATAAAATAATGACCAGGGAGTGAGTCTTTTGAGCCGGGCTGTATACCCAGGATCGTTCGACCCGTTCACGAACGGGCATCTAGATATAACGGAGCGAGGGGCTGGCCTCTTTGACGAGCTGATAGTCGCCGTTCTCGTGAACTCGGAAAAGAACGCCATGTTCAGCGTGGACGAGCGCAAGATGATGGCACGGGAAGCGGTCGTCCACCTTCCTAACGTGCGGGTGATGTCATTCGACGGGCTTTTAGTTGACTTCCTAAGGCGCGAGAAAAGCCGCGTCGTGCTGCGCGGGCTGCGCGCCATATCCGACTTCGAGCATGAATTTCAGCTCGCCCAGATGAACAAGCAGCTTGCCCCGGAGACGGAGACGTTCTTCATGGTGACGGATGCCAAATACTCATACCTTTCAAGCCGCAGCGTCAAGGAGGTTTTCGGGTTCGGCGGCTCCATACAGGAATTCGTCCCGCCGGGCGTCTTCAGAAGAATGAGGGAACGCATTCCGCCGAGGGATTTAAACGCAAATTAATTGATTTATCCTAAATCCCGTTGAGTCGATAGCCACACCGTATAGGGAGTGCGAATTTATTGACGAGCAGCTTAGCCAAGAGAGAGAATGTCTTGTTCGTCTAATCCGGTTAGCTCCACAATGTCCCCAACAGGCATTTTTCGGTTCAACATTTTCCTCGCTACCTCAATTTTGCCTTCTTCTTTCGCGTCAGGGAGGGGAATCAAAAAGACTATTATGCTCCTTGTTATAAACTGCTAGCGTGTGTCGATGTTAGGCTGAACGAGGGTTTTTAACTTGACGCCCAACCCATCGCATTCTGTGTTCAGTCTGCCATAAGATTTATTTTGGAATAATAGCTTTCCTCCAATTCTTTCTCGCATGACAAAAGAAGTTGCGTGTATGGATGCGTGCTTTCTTTGAGTTCGCTCCCGCCGCCACAGATTTCACAAAATTCTCCTGCCTGCATAACGGCAATCCGGTGACAGAAGGACCGCAGCACCCGGATATCATGGGAGATCATCAGAATACCGAACCCAAACCGCTCGTGCAGACGCAGCAGCAATTCCAGAATCTGCCCCTGCAAACTCATGTCCAACGCGGAAACGGCCTCGTCGCAGATCAGCGCGTCCGGCTTGACAATCAACGCCCTGGCGATAGCCACGCGCTGGCATTGACCGGTGCTGAGCTGGGGAGGGCGGCGATTTTGCGTATCACCGTCGATTCCAACCTCTCCGAGATAGGATCGCGCCAGTTCTTGCCGTTGGCGCGCGGGGACGATCTTTAAATATCTGAGCGGTTCCAGCACAATTTGCATTGCCGTATACCCTGGGTTTAAACTTGCCCTTGCGTCTTGAAAAATCAACTGGATATGCTTGCATAATTCGCGCCTTCTCCGCCCCCTTAGCCCCAGGACATTCATTCCATCGTACAGGATTTCTCCCCTTTGCGCTTTTTCCAGACCGACTATACATCTTGACAGCGTGGATTTTCCGCAGCCGCTTTGCCCTAAAATGCCCAATATTTCTCTTTGATACAGAGAGATATTCACGTTTTTCAGGACAGGCGTGTCTGGCGAAAAGCATTTTCCCAAATCCCTTATCTGTAAAACCGGCGCGGCGAGCGCTGGAGCCGGCCTGTCCTGGTGTATGCAGGGAAAATTGCGGGCGTCGATCAGGCTTTTTGTATAAGAGTGTTTGGGGTTGGAGAAGAGTCTTTCCGGCGTTTCGGCTTCGGTGATCGAGCCCTTGTTCAAAACGACAACCCGGTCGCTGACGGCGCTTGCCACTGCTATATCGTGGGTGATGAACAGTATGCTTTGGCCAAAGCCCCGTTTGATCTCTTCGAGCAGGGCGAGCACCTCGCGCTGGCTGACGGTATCCAGCGCGGAAGTCGGCTCATCCGCGATCAGGAGGAGCGGCTGCAGGCATATAGACATGGCTATGCATACCCTCTGGCACATCCCGCCGCTCAACTGGAAAGGATAGGAATCCAATACCCTCTCGGGATCGTTGAAGTGCAGGGCCTTCAAAGTTTCGAGAATAATTTTTGTCACGCCCTCACGGCTGCCAAGCCTGTGATAAACGAGCATTTCCGCAAACTGGCGCTTAATTTTCACGGCAGGGTTCAAGGATTGCCGGGCATCCTGGAAGATCATCGCGACTTTTTTCCCGCGTATCGACCTCCAATCGGACGCAGTCGCGTCAGATAATGAGAGGGCAGTCTCATCGTCGATGCTCATCTCCCCGCTCAGCCTCGCGGAAGGAGGCAAAAGCCCGGTAATTGCCTTGGCGATGGTGGATTTCCCTGACCCGCTCTCTCCCAATACAGTGAGCAATTCCCCTCTTTTCAGGTCGAAGGATATACCGTTTAGAATGTTCGACTTTTTACGGTTCTGAAAATAAGAGACCCGCAAACCACTTACGCTCAGCATGACATCCCTATTTTTCATACGACTCTCCTACATCCTTATAATTTCAAACGGGTCCAGCCAGTCGCGCAGCCCCTCGCCTATCATGTTGAGGGCCAGCACGGTCGCGATCATGAAGATCGCCGGGCCCATCAGCACATGGGGCGATTCAAAAAAATGAGCCCTCCCGTCCGCGAGCATGCTCCCCCATTCCGGGGTGGGGGGCTGCGCCCCCAATCCCAAAAATGAGAGGGCCGAGATGGAGAGCACGAGGTTGCCGAGTTCGAACGTAGCCTGTATCAATACCGGCGCTACGACTTTCGGTAAAAGCTCGCGTATCGCTATGGCGCTGGTTTTTGCCCCAAGCACCCTGGCCGCCTCCACCGCGGTGTCGCTTTTTTTCTGCAAAACGATGCTGCGAGTCAAGCGGGCGAACGGAACCCACCAAACGGCCGCGACGACAGCCAGGAGATGCAAAAGGCTCGCCCCGAACAGGGCGATAACTACCATCGCGAGAATGATGAACGGGAATGACATGAGGACGTCTATCAGGCGCATGAACACGACGTCGATGACGGTATCGTGGTTTATCCCCGTCAGCAGTCCAACGGTGATCCCGGTCAACAGCGCAACGGTCAGGACGACCGTAGTAGAGATCAAAGTTGTCCTCCCGCCGTACAACGTACGCGAAAGCACGTCTCGCCCGAAAGCGTCGGTACCCATTGGGTGTTCCCTGCTCGGAGGGACGAGACGCGCGGCGGCATCCTGTTCCGAGGGGCTGTAGCCGCTGAGGAGAGAGGCCCCGGCGACGCAAAAAACGATCCCGCACAGGAGGGCAAACCCGGAGATAAGGCTGATCTTCCAATGCTCAGCACGCCTTTGTCTCAATTTTTGCCGCCCCCTTCCTGTGTATCTGCGGATCGAGCAGTGCATAGAG
>JAIROA010000097.1 GCA_031257775.1 Synergistaceae bacterium | reverse complement strand
AATATTGTACATTCCGTTTTACGAGCTGGACGCGGCTGAGGAAGTGGAAAAACGCGGCATTGAAAAAGGCAGGTTCGAAGGCAAGCTCGAAGTCGCCCGCAACCTGCTGGCGCGCGGGGATTCCCCGGAGGTCGTGTCGAAGATCGCCGGCCTGCCGCAGGATAAAATCCGCGAACTCATGAACTGACGCTTTACCTAAACTGGCAGAATCCAGGAGCGAAGCGGTAGTCGACTTCGATGTCTTCAAGTGGCGGGATGCCGCAAAATTCCACGGCGTCTTCCGTGTCCTCGAAGCGATTGATAGAAATCACATTTTATCAGACGTTTGACAGTGGGGCGAGTCGCGCCACAAACAGTATGCCGAAATGTCACATCATAAGGAAATAAGCGAATGCGAAAGCGCGGAGTTCAAGGCTTTGCCAGCTCCGAAACTCCGCGCTTGTTAACTGACAGCGCCAGATTACTCTATTTCAGCTTACCGCACGGAAAGGCGCCGGTTCGGACAGCAGATGGCGGGCGAAATTACGCTGCAGTTTTTTGCGTTCCACGTGTCCCCGGAAATCGGCCGGCTTCGCGGCCATCTCATTGCACAGCCTCAGGTAATCGCGAGGAACCATATCGTCCTTCAGCGCGAAGGCCTTATGCCGCTGGCCATCCAGCCCCAAGCTGAAGGCGAAATAACCCTCCCCCGGCATGACCTCAGGGGCACCAAGGGTTTTTCCCCACTCCAGATCGGCAGAAGAGCGCCCGTCAGATGTCCTGAACAAAAATTCGCACGCGTCGTCAACTCCCTTGCCCCGCGCGCCGATTTTTACCGACACGCGGCGGCGCGGAATCGCGCGCCCCTGTAAATTCTCGCCCCTGGCCCACTGGCGGACGAGAGACCAGAAAAGGCAAAGGCCGCACAGGGAGTCGTCCCCGTGGAAAAAGCGCGCGTCCTCCGCAGAGACCTCATACTCCGCGAAGTCATCCAGCAGCAGGCGAAAATCATCTTCAAGCCCGGGAGGCAGGGCATATTCCGTCCTCACGGCACATGCCCTGCAAGAGAGGACGTCGAATATCTCGTGAGGGGAAAGCCCCGCGAGGGCTTTCTCGATGTCGCGCCGTATTTTCAGCACTTCCGCCTCGTCCTTTATCTTACCGGAAGCCAGGTCATCCGTAGCGCGGTAAAATCCCTGCGGGACGAGCCCTGGCTTGACCGCCAGCTCCAGCACACCGTCATCCTGGACGAAGCGGTAGAAGAAAAAGCCGCCGCCCGGGGCGGGGACGCTCCCGGATGGAACGGGCATGTCCGGGTCGATTGCGTAAAGCCCCATCGAAGGCGCGCGCAACGCCATTTCCACTGCATCCTTAAATCCCAGCCCGGTAAAGGCCGTCTCGACGGAAAACCTGCCTCGCGTCAGAACCCCGTCCGGACACAGCAGCTCCTGCGCCAGCAGAAGGGCCTTGTAACCGAGCATCGTTCCGGCCGGGTAACGCCCGCCGTGCAATGAGGCTATCCTTCTATAATCCGCTTCCAGCATAACGCCGTCCGCGCAGATTTTGACGCTGTCCGTTTCAGGTGTCTGCGTCATTTGGCTATGAGCGTGGCGGGATCCACGTATTTCGTCGCGAGTTCGGCATCTATGAGGAATTTCATGGTATTTTCGAGTTCCTTGATATGGTGAGAGGCGGCGTAGGCAAGCGCTTCGCGATGCACCTTGACCATGCGGGCCGGGAGATCCTGTATCTCCTTCAGAGCGCCCGGGCTTACTCCTATCAGTATGGTCGCCTCGATGAGCCCTTCCCCGTCAAAAAGCGTCCGCGCCCCATTCTCCATTGCTTTGAGCGCCGCCGGGCCCCCGGCAAGAGCCCCGTCTATGGTGCCGCTCATCAGGGCCGCCACTGCTTCAGGTATGCCCATCTCGATATGCCCTACGTCGAGCGGATTCACCCCGGCCCTGTCGAGCCCGGCAAGCAGCAGCTGGTGGAGGACGGTTCCCTTGGGACCGGCCACCTTCCTGCCTAACAGGTCGCTCACTTCTTTAAATGGTTTGACATAGGTCACCGCAAAAGGCTCGGCCGCCGAAAAAGCCGTACTGGCGGACGCGGCCACGAGCAAAATGGCAATGATGGGGAAAAGAATGCGCGAATAAGATCTCACTAACTTTTTCACAGAGATGAACCTCCTTTATTTTGCATGTCTCAGATGGAATTAGATGTTAGCGCGCCATATCATATCAGAATCCGCTCCCGCAGCGGGAACATGCCTGCTGAATCCCTCGGGTGCGCCGATTCGACCGCGCGAATATTTTAAGCACAGCCGGCATCAGCACTCGATCCGCAAGTCCCCGTCTTTTATGATACCCCGTCTGCGCATCCATACCGAAACGATCCAGGCCACGACGGCTGGAATGACGACTGATATCATCAGCAGGCCCAGCCAGTCAAAATAAGAGGGAAGCATGGCTGCTTCTCCCAGGGCCGCGGCCGCATCCGAAGGAGAGAACCATCCCGAGATCACGCCGATAGGGCCAACCATTCCCGAAGTTCCCATGCCAGACGAGATAGGCGGGCCGTTTTGCTTTAACTTGAAAACTACGGTCGCAACCGGGCCGTTTATCATCGAGGCCGCGACCGCGGGCAGCCATAAGGCGGGTTTTTTCATTAAATTTGGGATCTGCAGCATGGACGTGCCCAACCCTTGCGCCAGCAGCCCTCCGATCCTGTTTTCCCTCCAGGAGGCGACGGCGAAACCTACCATGTGGGCGCAGCATCCGGCGACGGCAGCCCCGCCAGCCAGACCGACCAGGCCCAAGGCGGCGCATATCGCCGCAGAGCTGATGGGCAGGGTGAGGACGATGCCTACGATCCCTGAAATCAGAATGCCCATGACAAGCGGCTGCATATCCGTCGCCCACATGATGGCGATCCCGAACGATGAAGCGATACTGCCAATAGGAGGGGCCAGCAGATAAGCGGCGGAAATGCCGACAAAGATGGTGACGAAAGGCGAGACTATCAGATCGACCGGCGTGATTTTGGAGACCAGCTTCCCGGAGAATACCGCGATCAAGGTGATGAAGTACACCGCCAGCGGGCCGCCTGAGCCTCCGAGGGAATTTGCGGCCTGCCCCACCGCCACCAGCGAATACAGCACGAAAGGCGGGGTTTTCAGCGCAAATCCGATGGAAAGCGCCATTGCGGCGCCGGTGCCCGCGGTTGCGAATCCGCCTATCTGATTGAGAAAAGGGATGCCGAGCTGGGTGCCCAGCGTGTTCATGATCGTGCCGATAAGCAGTGACGCGAAAAGGCCGTGGGCCATAGCGCCCAATGCGTCGATGCCGATCCTCCGCCAGGTAAGCTCGATGCCCTGCTTCTTCAGGAAAACGGCATACGGCTTGGCGTCCGTAAAGCTGAATGCTGCCATGAGATCGTCTCCTTCCGCAAAATTAAAAGCGTAGCATACTATATAAAAAGGCATGAACGCAATACGCAAATGAATTATAGTTATCCGAATGATCGGAGAATGATCGGAGAGAAAAAGATAACTCACGGGGACGTTATGAATCTGGAGCGTGAACTGCTTGACGCGCACGAACTGCCGAAAGCCGAACAGCGCATGAAGGACAAAAAAGAAGCTATGTCGCAGGCTTAAAAGTGACCTCCGTTACCGAGATGATCTCGGGCACAAAATATTGACAGCAAATGCCGAAGTACCACTATCAATCTGTTCAATCCTACGAACAACCTGCATAATATCAATGATGAGTTTTGTTTTTAGTCAATAACCCTCTTATCGATAATGTTGTAGTGATAGTGCTCACATCTCTTCTAAAAGGTGAAGCCATTCCTGTACTGCTTGTTGGCGAGCATTTTCTTTCCGGTACACCAGATAATATTGAACAGGCGGTATTTCCCCATCCAGAACAGGGATTTCAAGCAATTCGCGGGAAGCGAGCTGCCGCTCCACCAGCTTCCGAGCCAAAAACGCGTACCATTTTTGCCCGGCCAACAGAGGCAACGCGCAGGACGCGATGCCACCTCCAACTGAAATTGCTGATGCCGTGGGAACAGCCAGCTTTGCGTCGTGGCGTACAAAAAATTGGAAGACAGCAAAGGAAGCTCCTTAACCCGCGTGTGGGGAATCCCGTCGAGGTACGTCAGATTTGCGGCGTCTGTCACCAGTATGACATCATCTTCCTCGATGTTTTTGCAAACATATTCCGGGTGTTGGAACGGGTTATGGGTAAACGCGATGTCAATCTGGCCTCGCCTGACTTCAGACAGCATCAATCCGGAATGCCCGAAC
This sequence comes from Synergistaceae bacterium, assembly GCA_031257775.1. Classification (GTDB taxonomy): domain Bacteria; phylum Synergistota; class Synergistia; order Synergistales; family Synergistaceae; genus JAIRNC01. Next base: position 1,215 of record JAIROA010000097.1, on the reverse strand, counting down.
TTGACGCGAACGGAAATCTCCGGGCACATCTTCGTGAAACGGCATAGGTGCTTGCCCAGATAGAGATCATAATAGGCGTAGACCGTCCCTAAAATTAGATATCCTGAATACTGGCGAGTGTAGTTGATCTGGCTAAGCGCCTTTTCTTCCATATTTACAATTTGTTCCGCATACTCAGACAACGCATTGCCCGCCTTGGTAAGTTTGACGCCGGCGCGTCCGCGGACGAACAATTCATGCCCCATTTCTTTTTCCAATTCTTGGATCCGCTTGCTGACAGTCGATTGCGTAATGGACAAGTTTTTCGCGGTTGCGGAAAAATTCCTCGTTTCCACAAGGGAAAGAAACGTCCTGAGCCGTATTGTATCCATGGTCGCTCTCCTTTTATATCGATTTTCAGAATGGATACAATCGATATAATTCATTTCACAAATTATAGGGTGATATGATATATATGTAAACGTGTTTGTTCGCCTAAACAAAATGCGCGATGTGTGTAATCACATAAATAAGAAAGGGCTGTATGCGCTCCCCATGAGAATAAAAGAACGCAGGAATCAAGTTCTTGCCAAGGGCGATAGAACTGTTGACTTGACACAAGGCGTTATCTGGAAAAAACTCCTTTTATTCTTCCTGCCGATCCTCGCTGGAAGCCTGTTTCAGCAATTGTATACGACCGCTGACGCGGTTATAGTGGGGCAGTTCGCCGGGAAAATGGGGCTGGCGGCTATTGACTCGGTATACAACTTATTGAAGCTGCCGGTCAATTTCTTTGTCGGGCTTTCCACTGGCGCGACCATCATCATCTCCCAATATTTCGGAAGAAAAAATCGTACAGACCTGTCAAAAGCGGTACACACGGCAGTTGCGTTTGCCTTTGCAGGGGGACTGTCGCTGTCTGTCGTGGGAATCGTTTTTGCCGCTCGTTTTCTGCATATGCTCGATATACCGGACGACATCTTCAGAATTACGCTGTCCTACGTACGGATCTATTTTAGCGGGTTGGCCGCGTCCATGCTTTATAACATCGGGGCCGGTATCCTCCGTGCCTTGGGTGATTCAAAGACCCCGTTTTATTACTTGTCCATCGCCAGCGTATTAAATATTTTGCTAGATCTGCTGTTCGTCGGTGTTTTTCATTGGGGCGTGGCGGGCGCCGCGTTGGCGACTGTTCTGGTGCAGATGCTAAGCGCCGTGCTGATTATCAGGGCTCTG
>JAIROA010000049.1 GCA_031257775.1 Synergistaceae bacterium | reverse complement strand
GTTCTTTGCGCGAAATGGAGCAGATCCGTTCGCTTCTCGAAATGGCGGTCGTAAAAATGGCCGCAGGCGTAGCAGAGCTACGGTGAGGACCATTTTTGCGGCTGACATAAAGGGAGCGGGCGAAGATGCCCATTGCAGCCAAAGGTTATTTAATCAGCGGTTCCTTAAAGCGTGTCACAAGACAAAAAACACCCTGGCTGAGCTTTGCGGGCCTATTTGATGAGTTATTTTGGCGGGCGCCTGTACAGAAAAGGCCCTGCCGACTCGAAGCCTATCTGCTTATGGTCGAATATCTGCTCCGTCGCCCCGGTCATGAGGTATCCGCCCGGGCGCAGCGCGTCGAAGAATTTTTTGTAAAGGGCGGATTTAGTCTCCGGCCCGAAGTAAATGACGACATTGCGGCAGAGTATGATGTCGAACCCTGATTCGAAGCGGTCTTTTATGAGGTTCATATGCTTGAATTTTACCTTGGCTTTTACTTCTTTTTTTACCTGCACGTTGTCCTGGCCGATGTCCGTGAAGTATCTCGCTACCCACTCCTTTGGCGCGTTCGCTATTTGGCGCTTATTGTATATGCCTTCCTGCGCTTTTTCCAAGACCCCCTGGTCTATGTCGCCGGCTAAGACCGGCTGCGGCGTCGCGATCTTCGTTTCCATGGAGAGTATCGCGAGCGAATACGGCTCCTCACCTGACGAGCATCCGGCGCTCCAGAGCTTTATCCTCTGATGCCCGAGTTCCCTGTACATCTGGGGGATGATGCGATCCCGCAGTTCCCACCACCTGTTGGCGTTTCTGAAAAATTCCGTGACGTTGATCGTGAGGTAGTTCAGGAACTCGCGGAGTTTTTCCGGATTCGTCTCTATAGTCCTGAAATACTCCTCATAGGTTTTTACGCCCCAGCGCTGCATCAGCATGTGGATCCTGCGATGAATCTGGTATTTGTACGCGTCCAGGTCAATGCCTGTAAGCCCTTGTATCTTTTTCTTAAAGATACCGTATTCCGGCGGTGCCGGATAGATCGCGGAATCCTGCAGCGACATCGTTCTAACCCCCAGAGTTGAAAAATTGCATTCCTTTGCCAGGCATATTCTATAACACATATCGTCCAGACAATAGCTATTTTAACGCATATAGGGCGAAATACGGAGACGGAGAGAGATGGACAAAGAATAATTATTCGGTTATTATAAGCAGGCGGAGGTGCGCGTTTTGCAGTAGTCTTGATTTTCGCCGCGTCAGTGTCGATATTAGGGAAAGGCTGATTTATCGTTAGGGGCCTAAAGGGTGAAGATTTAAACCCTTGCAGCACCTAGGCTCTTAAACGTTGAAATGTCGTTTAGGCGAATTAATCAGCGTTTTCTTAGGAGTGCAGGCAATAGCGAACGGGGTGGTCATGGGTGAATATTCAATCTGTCTCGAAAGCCGGAGCTTCTCAAAATTTAGCTCACCAGTCCGCGTTTGTCTATGGCGTAGGGCGTGAGTTCCTCCCGCCGAAATCCCATCAGGGTTCCCCGTATGTCACGGTTCCCGGCCAGGGGAATATGGAGACGCTGTACCAGTTCAGGCAGGTAGAGGGATGGCTTGGAGACATGCCGGTTTCGTTCACGTATCTCATAGCGAACCGCTCTTACGAATACACGAAGCAGGTCTTTTCAAATTGGGACAGGCGCACCGCCACAACCAACATCAATAGCTGGATAGTCTGAATTTCAGCAGTTCACCGGCGCCAAAGGCGTCACTTCGCGCGAATCGTCAGCCTTTCTGAAAATTGCCCCCAATTGAGCCGTTTCCTGTCGGAAAAAAGACTCTTTATGATACAATTATGCGGTTAGACGTGTGAATAGGGAAATCCCGAAAGGAGTTGTAGCATTTGAAGACTGAGATACTCTCTCAGGAGCGAAACGTCATCGCCGTAAAAGCCGAGTACGAGGCGGGCGAGATAAACAAAGCAGTAGGGCAGACCATTCGGGAACTGTCTTCGAAGGTGAGCTTGAAGGGTTTTAGAAAAGGCCACGTGCCCAGGAAAACGCTCGAGCTTTATTTTGGGAGAAATAAAATTTACTCCGAGACGGCCGAAAGAATAGTCCGGGAGGCTATGGAAGGCATCGTCTCCGAATACGAGCTGGATCTCGTGGCCACTCCGAAGCTGAATATCAGCGATCTCGAAGAGGGCAGCCCCTTTTCGGCCGAGTTCACCTTCGAGGTGCGTCCGGAGGTTACCCTGCCGGATCTCGCGGCCGTTCAGGCGACGAAGACGATTTACGGGACGGACGACGCTCAGGTCGATGAGGCGATGAATCAGATTTTAGAGTCGAACGCGCGTTTCGAGCCCATAGATGACGACCGCCCCGCTACTCTTGACGACATCGTTGAAACCAGGTACACGACTTACTCGCTGGGCAAGGATGGCGGCGCCGATGTCATAGAGAGCGAAAAGAAAAACATTATGATGCTTAAAAACGTGCGCAAGGATATCGCCCTTGCCATAGAGGGCAAAAGGCCCGCGGAGGAATTCAGCTTTGAGATAACGCTTGAGGACGACTACCCGGATCGGAGGCTTGCCGGGGTTACCGTGAGATACGATATGGAAATATTGCAGTTCATGAAGCGTGAAATCCCTGAGGCAACGGACGAAAACGTAAAGGAACTTTCGAAGGGCAAATACAATACCGCAGCGGAGCTTAAGGCGGAGCTTCGCAAGCAGATGGAAGAGGCCGCGGAAGAGCGGTCGGAATTGAGCCTGCGCGAGTCGGCGGTCAAGGCGCTTGCGGCATCCGCCGAGGTCGACATCCCTGATACTATGATAGGCCGCCAGTACGACGCTATGCGCAGGGATCAGGACGCAAGGTTAAGGCAGGATCTGGGCCTCACAATAGATGAGTATATTACGAAAAACAGCCTCAACGTGACGGATTACGAGGCCAGGCTCAGGGAACACGCGGCGGAGATCGTGCGCAACACGCTCGTTTTGGACGCGCTTGCCGAGCGGGAGCAGATCAGCTTCACGTCGGACGACCTGAACGCCGAGATAATGCGGATGGCGGCGTCTGCCCGTGTCAACCCGCAGCAGCTCGCGGACGCTCTTGCCAAGGACAAGGACGAGTTTGCGGCCCTGGCGACGAGGGTGAGGACGCGCAACACGATGAGTTTCCTTGCCGGCAAGGTGTCGGTGATAGAAGCGCCCGAGGCAAAAGAGGACAAATCACCCGAGGCGCGGGAAACATTTCCCCCGGCGGAAGAAGAAATCCCTTCCGCCGAGACTGATCTGAAATAACGGCATGGCTTGGAGCGCGTGAAAAAACAGCCCTCTGAGGGCTTTTATGAATGATGATAAAATTTTCGGAATGGAGCGGAATTATGACAAGATCAGAAGATAGCATCAGGCCAGCATCGTACCTGGTTCCGATAGTGGTGGAGCAGACAGGCAGGGGAGAGCGCTCTTACGACATTTACAGCCGCCTCCTGAAGGACAGGATCATATTTATCGGGCAGGAGATAGAGGACGGGATGGCGAATCTCGTCGTGGCGCAGCTGCTTTTTCTTGAGAGCGAGGATCCCGACAAGGACGTATTCCTTTATATCAACAGCCCTGGCGGCGTCATAACAGCGGGCCTCGCCATTTACGACACGATGCAGTACATCAAGTGCCCTGTCTCCACGATCTGCACCGGACAGGCGGCGAGCATGGCTGCCGTTCTTCTGGCCGGCGGCGACAAGGGCAAGCGCATAGCGCTCCCGAACGCGAGGATCATGATACATCAGCCTCACGGCGGCGCTCGGGGTCAGGCGACGGACATAAAGATACAGGCGGACGAGATACTTTACACGAGAAGGGTAATAAACGACATTCTCGTTCGTCATACCGGACAGCCGCTGGATAGGGTCGAGAAGGACACGGACAGGGATTTTTTCATGTCCGGCGCGGAATCCGTCGAATACGGGCTTGTGGACAAAGTAATCGCGAAACGCTGAGGTGATAGGCATATGTTTCCATACGACAAGGATGGGGACGGGCGCGGCAAAAAAAAAGTGCGATGTTCCTTCTGCGGCAAGAGCCAGGATGAGGTGTCCAAACTCATTGCCGGTTCCAACGCTTATATCTGCACAGACTGCGTTCAGCTCTGCAACATAATTATAAGAAACGAGTCCGAGCCGGGGCCTATTTTAGAAAGCCCTCTCCCCGCGGCCAGGGAAAAACTTCCAAAACCGGGGGAGATAAAGGAATACCTGGATAGGTACGTCGTAGGCCAGAACAGGGCTAAAAAAGTCCTCTCCGTGGCCGTTTACAACCATTACCAGAGGGTGAGGGCCGCTTTAGGCGGCGTAAAGGATGACGTCGAGCTTCCCAAGAGCAACATACTGCTCTTGGGCCCCACGGGCTGCGGGAAGACGCTCTTGGCCCAGAGCCTCGCCAATTTCCTTAAAGTCCCGTTCGCCATGGCGGACGCGACGACGCTCACAGAGGCGGGCTACGTCGGCGAGGACGTGGAGAACATCCTGGTAAGGCTGCTCCAGGCGGCCGACTATGACCCGAAGGCCGCGGAGAACGGGATCATCTACGTTGACGAAATCGATAAGATATCACGCAAATCGGAATCTCAGTCGATTACGAGGGACGTGTCCGGCGAGGGCGTCCAGCAGGCGCTTCTGCGGATACTGGAGGGCACTGTCTCGAATGTCCCGCCCAAAGGCGGCAGGAAGCACCCGAATCAAGATTTCGTGCAGATCGACACGAAGAACATACTGTTCATCTGCGGCGGGGCTTTTGACGGCCTGGAGGGGATAATCGCCAGGAGGATCAACAAAAAAACGATAGGGTTTGGCGGCGACATAATGAGCAACCTGTCCGAGGCAAGCCACGCGCTGCTGAAGGAGATCCAGCCGATGGATCTGACGGCGTACGGTTTCATCCCTGAGTTCGTCGGCAGGCTTCCTGTGTGCGTCCCCATGGATGCCCTGGATCACGAGACTCTGATGCGGATACTCCAGGAGCCGAAAAACGCGCTTCTGAAGCAGTACAAACGGATATTCTCCATCGAAGGCGTCGAGCTTGAATTTACGGAGGGCGCCATAAACGCGATAGCGGAGCTGACGATGGAGCAAAAGACCGGGGCGCGCGGCCTCCGCAGCGTGCTGGAGACATCGATGATAGATCTGATGTTCGATCTGCCCGGCAAGGCGCCGAAGACGGAAAAAATCACGATAACGGAGAGCTTCGTCAGAGGCACGGGCGAGCCCCTTTTGACCGAAAGGCACTCGCGGGAGGTAGCTTGATGCCGCTTGTCCCTGTGTTGCCGGCCCGCGACGTCGTGATATTCCCTGGCGTCATCGCCCCGCTTTTCGTGGGACGCCCGCGCTCGCTCAAGAGCATCGAGGAAGCGTCCCTGTCGGACAAGAACCTCCTGATAGTCGCGCAGCGGGACAACAGTGCCGAGGATCCCGCTCCTTCGGAGCTGTACAATGTCGGCACGCTCTGCCAGGTCATACAGATGGTGAGGATACCGGATGGCTCCACGAAGGTGCTGATAGAGGGCACGTCCCGCGCGATCGTGCAGAGTTACTATCCGGCGGGCGAGTATCTCTCGGCCGAGATAATACAGGTCGATTACGACGGGGAACTCTCCTCTGGGGCGGAGCCGTTGAGGCGGGTCGTCCTGGAGCAATTCGAGCGGTACGTGAACCTGCATCCCAAACTTCCCATAGAAATAGCTTTCTCCCTTGCCTCCGTGGAGGACTGTTTCCTCTTTGCCGACATAGTGGCTTCCCATATACAGGTTAAGATCAGCGAAAAGCAGGAGCTGCTTGAGCTTTTGAACCCGGAGGATCGCCTGGACAGGCTCCTCAGGCTCCTTCTGCGCGAAACCGAGCTTCTGGAGATGGAGCACACCATCCATGACAAGGTCCGCAAGGAGATAGAGCGCAACAACAAGGAATATTACCTGAAGGAGCAGCTCAAGGCGATTCAGGACGAGCTTGGGCAGCCGGAAGGCATATCAGAGTACGAGGAGCTGCTGCAGAGGATAAAGCGGGCCAAGATGCCGAAGGAAGTCGCTAAAAAAGCGACATCGGAGCTGGACCGCCTGTCGAAGATGCCGCAGATGTCGGCGGAAGCCACCGTATCGAGGACCTACATCGAATGGCTGGCAGACCTGCCGTGGAAGAAAAAGACTTCGGACAGCATAGACATAAACCTGGCAAAACAGGTGCTTGACGAGGATCATTACGGCCTTGACGAGGTTAAGGAACGGATTCTGGAGTTTCTGGCCGTCGAGCATCTGCGCGGAAAGGGCGCGGGAAAGGGGCAGGTCCTCTGCTTCGTAGGGCCGCCTGGCGTCGGCAAGACTTCGCTCGGCAAGTCGATAGCGCGCGCCCTGAACAGAAAGTTCGTGAACTTCTCCCTGGGCGGCGTAAGGGACGAAGCCGAGATCCGGGGGCATCGGCGCACTTATATCGGCGCCCTTCCGGGCCGCATAATACAGAAAATAAAACAGGTCGGCGTTATGAACCCGGTGATGCTGATGGACGAGATCGACAAGGTGGGGACGGATTTCAGGGGAGATCCCTCTTCGGCGTTGCTGGAAGCGCTCGATCCTGAGCAGAACAAAGGCTTTACGGATCACTTCCTGGAAGTGCCGTTCGACCTGAGCCGCGTCATGTTCATAACGACCGCGAATGTCACGCACAGCATTCCGAGGCCGCTTCTGGACAGGATGGAGCTTATATCGATCCCCGGGTACGTCGTCGAGGAAAAGCTGAACATAGCGTCGCGCCACCTCTGGCCGAAGGTGCTGAAGGATAACGGCCTCGACGGCTATAATGTGAAAATATCCGACAAGATAATGAATAAAATAATAACGGAGTACACGAGGGAAGCCGGAGTCCGCGGCCTCGACCGCCAGCTCTCGAAGATAGCCCGCAAGGTCGCGGCCAAGATAGTGAGGGAAACCGGCGAGGGGCACAAGGCGCCTAAAAGCACGTCGCTTTCGATGGCGACCCTCAAGCAATTCCTCGGGGCGCCCAAGCTGCACGAGACGCGGCTTCCTCAGAAGGATTCCATCGGCGCGGCATTGGGCCTTGCCTGGACGGAGACGGGGGGGGACGTGCTGGTCATAGAGACCGTTGCCATGAAGGGCTCAGGCAAGGTCATATTCACCGGCAACCTCGGCGACATCATGCAGGAGTCAGCGCAGGCCGCGTTAGGCTATCTCCGCTATCGGGCCTCTCGCTACAGCCTTGGCGCCGTGGAGTGGGACAAGATCGACATACATGTCCACGTCCCGGAAGGCGCGATACCGAAGGACGGGCCTTCGGCCGGGGTGACGCTTGCCCTTTCCATGCTCTCCGCCCTGACGGAGCGGCCGATAAATTCGGGCATCGCCATGACTGGTGAGATCACGCTGCGCGGCACGGTGCTTCCGATAGGCGGCGTCAGGGAAAAGGCTCTCGCGGCTAAACGCAACGGCATAAGCACTGTGATTTTCCCAAAGGACAACGACGTCGACGTGGACGAGCTGGCGGAATGGGCAAGGCATGGCATGACGTTCCGCTACGTATCGAACGTCTCGGAAGTCTTTAACATGGCGCTTTTGGAGAAGAAGGGGAATTGAAAAACTGGAAATCGGAACTGCAATGCACGGCCTTCAACGCCGCCCAGCTGCCGCCGCCGCAGGGCCCGGAGGTCGTCTTTGTGGGGAGATCCAACGTCGGGAAATCGACCCTCATAAACGCCCTTCTTGCCAAAAAAATCGCAAAGGTAAGCTCGAAGCCGGGGAAAACGCGCAGCATCAACTTCTACAGGGTTCTGGACGGCGGGGGCTTTTTTCTGGTCGATCTGCCTGGCTACGGCTACGCGGCAAGGGGCAGGGAAGAACGCGCGGGCTGGTGGCGCCTCGTGAACGAGTATTTCGGCATGGGGCGGGAGATATCGTTCGTCGTCCATCTGGTCGATTTCAGGCACGGCCCGCTCGCGAACGACGACGAGCTGACGGCGTGGCTGGACGGCATGGACATGCCGAGGCTCGTAGTGTTCACTAAGGGCGACAAGCTGCCAAGAGGCAGGAGCAAAGCCCTTTATCAGAAGTACGTGAACGACGGACTGATCTCAGTCGTGCCTCCTGTCATAACGGAGGGGAAAAACGACGCAGGCGCCGAGAGGCTTCGCGGCCTCGTGATACAAATTATCCATGCGCTCGCCACGGGCGATGCTGGGGGAGTAAACTGATGAAAGAAGCTGTTGCTGGAATTATCGGTCATAATGGGCTGGACGGGCTCTCAAAGAGCTATGATCCGGCCCCGATAGAGGATAAATGGTACGCGAGGTGGATCAAAGACGGCATTTTTAAGGCCGAGGCGAAAAGCGGGAAGCCGCCCTTCAGCATCGTCATCCCGCCCCCCAACGTCACGGGCTCGCTGCACTTGGGACACGCGCTCGACAACACGCTGCAGGACATACTCTGCCGCGCGAAGAGGATGCAGGGATTTAACGTCCTCTGGATGCCAGGAACCGATCACGCGGGGATAGCGACCCAGAACGTCGTGGAACGCGCGCTGCGCGAGGAGGGCCTTGCCCGCGAGGATCTCGGGCGCGAGGCATTCGTCAAGCGCGTATGGGAGTGGAAGAATGAGTACGGCAGCAGGATAATCGGCCAGCTTAAAAAACTCGGCGCGTCGTGCGACTGGGACCGCGAGCGCTTCACGATGGACGAGGGCCTTTCGCGGGCCGTCCGGAAAGTATTCGTGGAGCTTTATAAAAAAGATCTCATTTACCGCGGAAAGTACCTCATCAACTGGTGCCCGAGGTGCCTTACCGCCCTCTCGGATCTCGAGGTCGAGCATAAGGAGACGGAGGGCAGGCTTTACAGCGTGAAGTACCTGTTCGCTGACGGCAGCGGCGCTCTTACCGTCATGACGACCAGGCCCGAGACGATCATGGGCGACGTGGCGATTGCGGTGCATCCGAGGGACGAAAGGAACAGGCACCTTATAGGGCGCGGCGTGGTAGTCCCTATATGCGGGAGGGTGATCCCTGTCATAGAGGATAATCTCGCCGATCCTGAGTTTGGGACCGGTGCCCTTAAGATCACGCCGGCGCACGACCCGAATGACTTCCTCGTCGGTTTGAGGCACGGGCTCGAACAGATTCAGGTGATGGACGACAGGGGCCGCATGAACGAAAACGGCGGCAAGTACGCCGGGATGGATAGATTCGAGGCCCGCAAGGCAATAACGGCCGACCTCGCGGAGGCCGGGCTTTTAACGGGAGAAGATCCGCATGTCCATTCCGTGGGCCACTGCTACCGCTGCGACGCCGTAATAGAGCCTTACCTCTCTGAGCAGTGGTTCGTGCGCACGAGGCCTCTTGCCGACGCGGACGTGGAAGCGGTCCGGCGCGGGGACATACGATTCGTCCCTGAGCAGTGGGCCGGGACGTATTATCAGTGGATGGAGAACATCAGGGACTGGTGCGTGTCGCGTCAGCTCTGGTGGGGTCACAGGATCCCCGCCTGGTACTGCCTCGACTGCGGCGAGGTCACCGTCTCGATGGAAGAGCCGGATAAATGCTCCTGCGGAGGGCATCTGCGGCAGGACGAAGACGTGCTGGACACGTGGTTCTCAAGCGCGCTCTGGCCATTCTCCACAATGGGCTGGCCCGACGAGACGGACGAGCTCGAGACGTTTTACCCGACATCTGTCCTCGTCACGGGTTTTGACATAATATTCTTCTGGGTCGCCCGCATGATCATGATGGGCGAGGAATTCATGGAAGCGCCCCCGTTCCGCGACGTCTACATTCACGCGCTCGTCCGCGACGAAAAGGGCCAGAAGATGAGCAAGTCGAGGGGCAACGTGATAGACCCGCTCGTCATCATAGACAAGTTCGGAGCGGACGCGCTGCGCTTCACTCTGGCCGCCCTGACGGTTCAGGGGCGCGACATCTTCCTCTCGGAGAGCAGGATTGAGACGTACCGGTTCTTCCTGAACAAGCTCTGGAACGCGTCGCGGTTTGCCCTCATGAATCTCGAAAATGCCCGCGATACGGACATTGACGGGCGTTACCTCCGTCTGCACGACAGATGGATACTCGCGAGGCTTTCGGACGTCACGAAGCAGATGACGGAATTCATGGACGGCTATTATTTCGGCGAATCGGCGAGGCTCATGTACGACTTCGTCTGGGGGGAGCTATGCGACTGGTATCTTGAGCTGTCGAAACCGGCGCTCCGCGGCGATGAGGGCGAGATGAGGAAATCAGCGTCGCAGGCCGTGCTTTACGCCGTTTTCCGTGACGTGCTGAAGCTCCTGCACCCGATAATACCGTTCGTCACTGAAGAGCTTTGGAGCGCGTTCGGGTACGGAGAAACGCTGATAGGCAGGACGGAGTGGCCGAAGGCCGGGGTTTTTGACACTTACGCCGGAAGTGCGGGCATGGATTTCATGCAGACGCTCGTGCGTGCCATGAGGAATCTGAGGGCAGAGGTGAAACTGCCGCCTCAGCAGCAGGTACCGAGGATGTGCCTCAGGCTGAAGGACAGCCTGGGACATGCCGCGGCTTGCGTCAGAGAGAATTCCGACCTTATCGGCCTTCTGACGAAAGTCGGGAAAACGGAGCTGCTTGAAAGCGGAGAGATGGCGCCGCGGCAGAGCCTTTCGTCCGTCACAGGCGAGTGGGAGCTGTTCTTCCCCGTCGGCGATCTCCTGGATGTGGAAAAGGAGATAACGCGCTTGCGCGGCGAGCTGAATAAACTGGAAAAGGATATGGGTCGTACGCGCTCCAAGCTCTCCAACCCTAATTTTATCGGCAAAGCCCCGGCAGAGGTGGTCGCGAAGGAACAAGAGGCGCTGAAGGCCGCGGAGCGGCAAAAAAAACGGATAGAGGAGAACATAGCGGGCCTTGAGTGATCCGGGGGATTTGTACCTGCCGGGCCTGTGGACATGACCGATCCTCTAGCCGATTTCGAAGAGCTTTCGCTGGAGATACAGGATTTTTCGAGCCTCGGCATCCGCCCCGGACTGGAGCGGCTGTCGAGGCTTTTGTCGTCTCTGGGCTCGCCCGAGAAAAAATTCCCGGCCATACATGTTTTAGGCACGAACGGAAAGGGATCGACGGCAGCCACGTTAGAGTCTGTCTGCGAGGCCGCCGGGCTTAAGGCGGCACTTTACACGAGCCCTCATCTCGTCTCTTTGCGCGAGCGCGTCCGTATCCGCAAAAAATATGCCGGCATAAAAATATGGCGCGACGCATGGGGCAGGATTATGAGGGCTGTCGGATCGGACAGCGTTCTTGACGCCGTAAGGCCGACATTCTTCGAGAACCTTACGGCGCTGGCTTTTTTGATAATGAGCGAGTCCGGCCTCGACATCGCCGTCATCGAGGCCGGGATGGGCGGCAGGTACGACGCCACGTCTTCCTGCCGGGCCGTGGCTACCGTCATCACGCCGATAGGGATGGATCACATGGAATATCTCGGCAGCACCCTGGAGGCGATAGCCGGAGAAAAGTTCGCGGCCATCCGAAGCGGCGCCCCGGCGTTTTACGCCGCTGACGACGAGTTCTTGACGCGGCTCTTTGCGGTGCAGTGCGAATCCGTCGGCGCGGCATCGTTTCCGATGAGCCGGATCGCGTTTCCAGAAAACATACACTGCGGGCTTGACGGGACGTCGTTCGACTACGTCAGCGAAGCGGGCCTGGCGCGCAATCTCAATGCGCCGCCGCGGCTCAAAACGCCCCTCGTAGGGATTCACCAGGCCTATAATGCCTCAAACGCCATAACAGTCCTGCTTGAGCTGCAAAAAACCGTGCCGCTATTTGCCGGCATCGGCGAAGAGAAAATACGCAACGGCCTTGCCGCCGTCGACTGGCCGGGGAGGATGGAGGCATTCCGCGCTGGCCGAGGCTCTCCGGTGGTGCTGCTGGACGGGGCTCATAACGAACACGGTTTTCGGGCTCTCGTGAAATCCTTGGCGTTGCTGGAGGAAAGCCATGAGATCACAGGGATTGGCGCTTTCGTCTTTGCCATGATGAAGGACAAGGACATAGATGGAATAATTGGTCTCTTAAAGGGCTTTGACGCGCCTGTTTTCTGCACTCAGCTCCCGACGGCTCGGACAAGGACAGCATCAGGGCTTGAGGCTCTTTTTAAAAGCGCGGGGTGCGCCGTGGGCGGCTCGTATGACGACCCGGCCTCGGCATTAGCGGCGGCGCTTGCCGCTTCGGGACCGGGCGAGCTTGTCGTCTGCTGCGGCAGCCTTTTTCTTGCCGGTGCCATCAGGAATTCCCTCAGCGTTTCGGATAAAATTGTCTAGAAATCGCGCCACAAATCGGGAGTTTCGCGTGACAATGTTTTTTAAGAAGCGGGAAAAAACAGGGGCAGCATAAGCCGCTAACGGGAGTGGGAGTGATTTCATGGATGCTATCCGTGTAGGAGTCGTCGGCGTGGGGCACTTAGGCGTGCATCATGCTCGCGTGTATACCGAAATTCTTGGGGCGAAGCTCGTCGGCGTTGTCGACGTGGACGAGGGGCGTGTGCACGAAGTCGCCGAAAATCTTGGAGTGCCAGCCTATACCGAACTGAATAAATTTCTCGACGAGACGAGGCCGGACGCTCTGAGCATCGTGGTTCCGACCGTCATGCACCTCGCTGTGGCGAAAAAAGCCCTTGAGCGTGGTGTCCACCTCCTCATAGAAAAGCCGGTGACCGCCAGGGTCGAGGAAGCGGAAGAGCTGCTCCGCATGGCAAGCGACCGCAACCTGATTCTGCAGGTCGGCCACATAGAACGCTTCAATTCCGCCGTTCAGCAGGCGCGCGAGATGGTAAACGACCCCGTTTACATCCAATCGAGGCGCCTCGGCCCCTTCTCGCCCCGGATCAGCGACGTCGGCGTCGTCCTTGATCTTATGATTCACGACATAGACATAATCCTCTCGCTCGTTAAATCCGACATAGCCAGGATTTCCGCGATGGGTAGGCGCGTCAGGACGGATCACGAGGACATCGCGTCCGCTCAGATCAGCTTCGCGAACGGAACGATCGCCCACATCCTCGTAAGCCGCGTCACGGAAAAACGCATGAGGACTCTTGAGATAACGGAGCCTGAGCGGTACATAATGGTCAACTACGAGACGCAGGACGTCACGGTGCATCATTGCATCCAGAAGCCGGGGAGAGGGCTTGCCGAGGTCGTTGAGCATCCTGTTTTCCCAAAACGCGAGCCGCTTAAAATGGAGCTTCAGGATTTCGTGAGCTGCATACGCGAGGGGCGCGAACCATTAGTTGGCCTGCGCGACGGCAAGAGGGCGCTCGAAGTGTGCGTCGCGATGCTCCGCCAGATTCACGGCGAGAACGAGGAGTTCAGCCTGAAAGCCCTGTGATAAAATAAATAATAAAAAATCGGCGCTCCGGCATGTGCGGGGCGCCGATTTGCGTTGCGCGGCATTATTCTAATTCCAAGTCAACTCATGACAGACGAGTTGATTTTGGAAAAACCTCGGGCGCTTCGCGTTGGGCGCAACATTGCGTTGCGCTGTCACGGCCGCCATGCGGGCGAGCGGCCTCGCTCACATAGCGGCCGATCAACACGACTGATTTTACTTTTTGGGAAGAATGGTTTTCCTCTTCCCCAAAAGGCTTACCAGCGGCAATAAACTCACGGCGAAAATGCCGGCGCCGGCATCGCATCCGCCGCCACCGCCCCCGCCGCCCGGAATGACGATCTCGCCAGAGTACCTTACGGCAGCAAATTCCGGCGATGATACCTTGACGATGTAACGCCCGGAGGGTATTTTTTCAAAGGCCACAGCCGCGTATCCCCCATAAGCGTAAACCGTGCGCTCGGTCTGGATGCCGCTTATCTTGGCCTGATCCCCGAACGCGTCGCATAAAGTAAAATACACTATTTTCGACTCAGTTGACGACAGCTGCCGGTTGTTTTCATATATGGTCACGCTCGGTTTTATCGTCCTTGCTCCCAGGTCGGAACTCACTTCCAGATCCATAGTATACGTGCTTGTTTCCGGCTCTACGACGTTTCCGGCAGAGTCCAGCAGAATTGTCGACAGGCCAGTGCTTACGCTCGCGCCATTCGTGCCGTCTATTGCGATCGCGTAGTTTTTGCCAGGCATCAGCGCATGGCTGCCGCCGTTTTCGTCCGTCAGGTTGCCGAGGTCAATCTGAAAACTCGCCTTCGTTCGGGATTCGTTGTACTGAATTTTTGACGCGTCGAAAATGGCGCTCGTCAGCGGATCGCTCGCTGAAGGGGCATAATAGTCGATGAAGCGGTACTTGAATCCGGCTCGCGACGCAAAGGGCTCGCCATTCATGTTGGCAACGACGACCGTCATGATGTTCCCCTGCTCGGCCCCGCTGTTGAAAACGGTCACGTCAAAGATATTGCTGTAAGCCGAGTCGTCCTTCGTAAGCAGCGCATATACGTTATCGCTGTCTACGTAGCTGCTGATTTTGTAGTAATATGGGGAGAACCCGACGGGCAGTATGCCGGTTACCGTAACCTCGTTCGCGTCAAGGCCATGCGACGGGCTGTTCAATAGCTTTACATAATAGCTCTCCGCGTCCGGACCCGCTGGTTTCCTCAGCCCGTTTAGGTTTGCCTTGAGCAGGAACGGCCGTGACGACAGGCTGGTTTTATCAATGCCTTCCAGGCGCAGCGCGGCTTCGCCAGTTTCGTAAGGCCCAAGCGCCGCTTCCGCTGTTATCGCGGGAAGGCTCAACGCAGCGCCGGAGTGTGGCCTGATGGTGATATTCGTGAGCAAGTTCACGCCTGACGCCAGCGTGGCGTCGCCGCTTATCTCAATGGTCTGAGTGGCTCTAAGCGCGGCCAAAAGTTCGAGCGTTCCGGCGTTGATCATTGTTCCTTCAGAATGTTCCGGCACCCCGGAGATCGTAAGCGTGCCCAATCCATCCTTAACTAACATTATTTCGTTCCCGGTTCCGGAGGAATCTGGATTTCGGGTTGTCTGCACGAGCCTGCCAACTTTGATGCTGTTGGACGCGCTCGTTCCCGTGTCGAACGTCACACTCAGTTCCGGCAAACCGTTTGCGTCGTACCGGGTCAAATAAATTGGCTTGGCGCTGAGATCGATCGTGCCGACGCCGTTTACAATACCAAACACAGTCCCCCCGGCAAGAGTCACGTCGCTATCGCCGAGCGCCCTTGCGCTCGAAACGTTCAGCCTGCCGCTTTGGAGGAACGTTACGGAGTAACTATTGTTGCTGCCGCTTAAATTCGTCGTGCCGCTGCCAAAGAGACGGAGGGAGCTTTGCGGATTGGAGCTTCCGCTAACGCTTTTGCCTGCTACAGGCTCAATGTTGAGCGTCTGCCCTTCTCCGACGAATATTGCCCCTCCCGCGGCTGCTTCCGTGGCGATAACCAGCGGCGCGTGAGCGTAGCCTTTAACGTTTGGATTACCCAGCGTCAGGTTTTGAGTCAGGTTCACCATATTGCCGCTCAGAGTTATCGGATTTTTAGCATCGCCTCCAGGATAACTCGTTGCCGCCGAAAGATCTACGTCATCGTTATCGCTGTTGAGAACCCCGCCCGTTATCCCGGCCCACGCGGCGCCAGACAGAACGGCGAGCGCCGCTATCGCCGCAAACAACAGAAACTGCTTCCTCCTTTTGATCACTTCCTAACTCCTCCTCATTAGTCGTTATTTTGGATGCCGCACGGCTATCCTTTATAGATAATTATACTATTATTGGAGGTATGCGGACACTGAGAATTTCTGATATAATTCCAAGGCTGGCATCCGGTACGGCAGCAAACGCCAGCACACAACATGAAGGGATTGATGTCAGTGAAATTTTTTTACTCCATTACGCTGATCTTTATCTGCGCGAGCCTCATATTATCGCAGAACCCAGGCGCTTCGGCGGCCCATGCGGCAGATAAGAAGCCAAAGCGCCCGACCGCGACGTTTGAAACGACTATGGGCAATTTCAAGATCGAGCTTTTCTACGATCTAGCCCCTAAAACATGCCGCAGCTTCATGGATCTGGCGGAGAGGAAGTTCTTCGACGGGATTATTTTCCACAGGGTAATCGACGGTTTCATGATCCAGGGCGGCGACCCCACCGGAACAGGCACCGGCGGGCCAGGCTACACGATCCAGGACGAATTCGGGCCAGGGCTCGCGCATGACGCGCCCGGGATACTCTCGATGGCAAACGCCGGCCCGAATACCGGCGGCTCGCAGTTCTTCATAACGCTTGCGGCGACGCCCTGGCTAGACGGCAAACACGCCATCTTCGGAAAAATCACAAGCGGAATGGACGTAGTCGAGGCCATAGGCAAGGTCAAGACAGGCCCTAACGACAAGCCGATAACGCCGGTCATTATCAATAAGCTCTACATCTCAGGCGATCCGGATAAGAAGAACAAGAGCTGATCGATCATTAAGCAGGGAACATAAAAGCGGCGCCGCGCAAAGAACAGCGCGGCGCGGTTTATTTTGCGGTTTACTGACTTTTGAGAGCCCAGGCGTCGCAATGGTTTAAATCTTCACCCTTTAGGCCCATGACGATAAATCAGCCTTCTTTACCAGTTTCCGGCAGCTTTTTGCGCTATGAACTCACGCGCCACCTTGTCCGCTTCTTCTTTGCCATGCAGCATCTCAACGAGCCTGAGCGCGAAGTATACAGTTGTCCCAGGACCCCTTGACGTCGTTATGTTCCCGTCAGTCTCGACTATGGCGTCGCTCGAAACAGCGCCCTTGATCCACTCCTCCATGCCGGGGTAAATCACGGCCCGCTTGCCGTAAAGCAGGCCAAGTTTCCCGAATACGGCGGGCGCGGCGCAGATAGCGGCCAGCTTGCCGCCGATTTCGTTTTGACTCCGCACAAGCCTCAGAAGGCCCTCATGCTCGGTATAGGCTATCGTCCCGCCCGGGATCACCAGCATGTCAAACGGCATAGGCGCTATGTCTTTGAAAAGCCTGTCGGCCCGCACTGTGATCCCGCTGCGGCCAGTCACCTCCAGGCTTGCGCCTAGCGAAACGATAACCAAATCCGTCCCGCCCCTGCGCAGTATATCAGCAGTGCAAAGCGCCTCAGTCTCCTCGAAACCGGCTATTATGAAAAGAGCTGCCTTAGCGCGCGCCATCTTTATACCACCTTCTCCGATCTCTATTCGAACCCTATAGGCTTTGTCCAGTCACACATGTCCTTTACTTTTGCTTTTGCGGCTTCAAGCCTATCTCCTTTAAAGCTGGGGTTGATCCTGAACGCTATTTCAGACGCCATGTCTATCGTGCTCGCGGCGTTGGCCTCCCACTGCGGGTCGCCGCGGAAGTCGCGGAGTATGTCGTATGTCAGCGTACCTGGCTTATTAGCCACCAGAACTTCGCCTATGGCGCGTTCTATCTTGGCGGCTGCCTCATCGAGCTCCAGGTACTCAAGCAACATCTTTGAGGTAAGGAGCATGGCGGACGGATTAACGCGATACTTGTGCGCGTATTTGGGCACCGATCCGCTGGAGGGCTCAAAAATAGCCGTCGTTTCCCCTATGTTGCCGCTCGGCGCGAACCCGAGACCTCCCGTGAGCTGGCTGGCCTCGTCGGACAATATGTCGCCAAAGACGTTGCTCGCCACGATCACGCTGTAGTCCTGCGGGTTCTTGATGAGCCACATCGCGGTCGCGTCCGCGTTTTCCTCGATGCCCTTTATGCCGTATTGCTCGTAATCCTTTGATATCTCAAGGAAAATCCTCTTCATCATCCCGTCCGTCTGTCGGATGACGTTTGCCTTATTGGAGCAGTGGACGGTTTTGCGGCCCGTCGCTTTCGCGTACTCGAAGGCGGCGCGGATTATGCGGCTGCACCCTTCCTGCGAGAAGACACGCCATGACACAGCGACCTCCTTGCTTTTTTTGAAGCGCTCCATGCCGGGATGCAGATCGAACTGCTCCTGAGGCAACGGGCAAAACTCGACCGCCGAGTAAAGGTCTTCCGTGTTTTCCCGGAACATCACTATGTCTATCTTGGGATCGTTCTTGAGCGGCGTGCCGACTCCGGGCAGCGTCTTTGCGGGGCGCAGGTTGATGTATAGGTCAAAAAGCTGCCTCATCTGCAGTATGGCGGATTTGAAGCCCTTGACCCCGGCTTTTGAGGTAATAGCCGCCATGAGGGTGGCGTCCGTGCCGCGAATGGACTCGACGGTCTCAGGCGGCACCGTGTTGCACCTTGGGTCTCCCTCGCCGAACTTTGCGACGGATTTTTCCCACATGCACCAGCCAAGATCTGCCCGCACCCAATCTATTGGCAGATCAAGAGCCTCGAGGACTAAAAGCGCCCCCTCCATCATGTCGAATCCGGAATCGTCGCCGGACATGTAACAGACTCTGTAACGATCCTTCTTTTCCCGAACCTTCATCACGTCTCGAAACATAACATTACCTCCCGCCTATGTCAGTATCATCCTTATTTAATCTCGAAAATACCGCTATGCCCGTCCTTGCCGGAAAACAGCCCCGAGACCGCGTTGAAACGGAGAATTCTCAAATTCGGATCCTGCGCCCCCCCCGGGAAGCGCTCTTTCAGGGCGTCCGTCCACACATGCTTTCTCGATACCAGGTCGTCCAGGATTTTGACATTGCCCCAGAGCCGGAACGTCGACATGCTGCGCGGAGAGTAGCCGAACACTGCCGCTTTGTCGTCCTTTACCAGCTCAATGATTTTGCTGGATTCCAGTTCGGTTGAAAACCAAAGCGTCTCCACGCCCTCGAACAATAAAGGCATCATCGCCCTGACGTTCGGGTGGCCATGACTGCCATTCGTGGCCAGAAAAACAGTCTTTATGCCGGACAGGAGTTTTTCTGCCTTTGCCCTGGCTTCTTTTTGCGGAATCTCGCGTTCTTTCACATATATCCCCTCCAATTAATCGCGTTCCGATGAAGGGAATTTTAACATAACATAACTCAGAAAAAACCCGTTATTAGCATCACAAAAGCCCAAGCGATTTTTTTACATGCGGTATAAGGCCGCCATCAGCCACAAGCCCCTGCACAAATTCAGGATATGGCGGAAATTTCACGATCTGCCCGCCGGCTGCTATCTCGCCCTTTTCAAAATCTATCTCGACCTCCCCGCCGCTTTCGACAAGATCCTGAACCTCGCCGCTGATGATTATGGGCAGACCTTCGTTCAGGCAGTTGCGATAGTGTATCCGCGCGAAGCTCTTAGCGATGATTGCGCCCACCCCGCGCTCCTTGAGGCAGATCGCCGCTTGCTCCCTGCTTGAGCCGCAGCCCCAATTCTTGCCAGCTACGATGATGTCTCCGGGCCTGGCGCTTTTGGCAAACTCAGGATCCAGATCCTCCAGGGCGTACTGCCCCATATCCGCGCGTTCCGCGACCGTATATGTGTACTTCCCGGGGAAGATGACGTCGGTATTGACGTCGTCGCCGTACTTCCACACCCTGCCTTTGACCTTCATCTACAGCACCTCCCTAGGATCGCGAATTTCGCCCGCCAGAGCGCTCGCGGCGACTGTATAGGGGCTCGCGAGGAATATGAAGCTATCCTTGTTGCCCATGCGTCCCTTGAAGTTGCGGTTCGCCGTGCTTATGCAGGCCTCGCCAGGCGCCAGGGTGCCCATATGTGCCCCAAGACACGGCCCGCAGCCGGAGTTGCAGACGATGCAGCCCGCGTCCAGAAGGGCATCGAGCGTCCCGTCGCGCATAGCTTCCCTGTAGACCTGCCACGACGCGGGTATTACGATCGTCCGCACGGCTATCTTTTTGCCCGACAGTATTTCCGCAGCCGCGTGAAGATCCTCCAGCCGCCCGTTCGTGCAGCTTCCCAGGAATGCCTGATTGATCTTCGTGCCGGCGACTTGGCCTATCTCGGCATAGTTGTCTACCGTGTGCGGCTTCGCGACTCCCGGCTCTATATGGCCCAGATCGTATGACCGCTCGCTCGCGTAACTCGCGTCGGGATCCGCCCACAGCGCTTCCCAGCGGGGTGATTTCTCCTTGCCCTTTATAGCGTCAAGAACCTTGCCGTCAGGCTTGCAGACGGCATTTTTAGCCCCCATCTCTATGCCGAGATTGCAGAGCGTCATCCGTCCGGCGATGCTCATGTCGCTTATGCCTTCCCCGTGGAACTCGACGCTCATGTAGTCCGCTCCGTCAGATTTCACGTCGCCCATGATCTTAAGTATTAAATCCTTGGCTGTGACGCCTTTTTTGAATTTGCCCGTCACGTTGATTTTCATGCTCTCCGGGACTTTGAGCCATATCTGCCCCGTCGCCCACGCGGCAGCCATCTCCGTGCGCCCTATGCCGGTCGCGAATGTCCCGAAAGCCCCGTAAGTGCAGGTATGGCTGTCGCTTCCTATGACGATGAGGCCGGGAAGCGCAAACCCCTCCTCGCAGAACTTCTGGTGGCAGACGCCCCCCGCGCTCGAAACGCCGTAGAAGTTCGCGGCGCCCTGAGAGGCCATGAACTCCCGCGCTTCCTTGTGATTGACGGCGTGATCGCTCGAAGGGGCCGGAACGCCGTGATCTAAAATGACGACGAGCCTCTCGGGCTTCCACACGTCCTTAACGCCTATCTTTTTAAACGTGCGCGATATCGGGCCCGTGTTGTCGTGGCTCATGCAGAAATCCGGCTCGACAGTGACGACCTCGTTAGCCGCG
>JAIROA010000032.1 GCA_031257775.1 Synergistaceae bacterium | reverse complement strand
GTATATAAGCGTGTCCTCGGAACACCCGGCGAGACTTGCCAGCTTGCCGTCCGGCATCGTCCCCAGCAGACGGTCCCAAACGTTCCAGTGGGTAGAGTCAGCCATCGCCAGCGCTCGCTCAGGAATGCTCATTTAGACAGGGATCGGGCGGCAGCCGCTGAGTTCACCATTTCATGGAAGTGGGTTGCTCGCGAAAAATTAGCGGGACACACAATGTTCAGCACCAACGGCACGCACGACTCCTCCTAAACTAAGGTGCATTTCTATAGAGCGGTTCCTATAATAATACAAGAAAGCCCGGCACGCAACAACGCCTCCCGTTTTCAGATTATTTCCGCTTTACAAATGGCGGCATCCAGCCGCGCTGCAATATTCGCCGCATTCGCCGTGCGACCGCCGCAAAATTGCCTCGATTCGAAATTAAATGGGATATAATCTCATATAGGGAATCCGCCCGCCGCGGAATGAATGGCGCTGGGGATCATTATGGCATTTTTTGTTTTACATAAAACGGGGAGTGATGTCATGTTTTTTAAGAACCTGAGCCTTCAGACGAAAATTTTCTCATTAGTGTCGATCCTCATAATCGTGTCGTTCGTGATACTCACGCTCGTCGTTTCGAACAAGACCTATGAGATGGCAAAAAAGGACGCGTTCAGCCTCGCTCAGGAAACGGCCGACAAATACAAAAATGAGATAAAGGCTGAACTGCAGGGCGCGAGGATAACGGCGGAGACACTGGCCGGCGTGTTCGAGTCGCTGAAGGAAAACGGCCTCACGGACCGGAAGATGATGAACGACATCCTGCGCAACGCGCTCTCTAAAAAAGAGTACATCACTGCGTTCTGCATCGCTTATGAGCCAAACGCCCTGGACGGCAGGGACAGCGACTTTGCGGGAGTAGGGCCCGAGTACGACGAAACGGGCAGGTACGCGCCATACTGGAACAAGCTCGGCGGCAACATCGATGTCGAGCCTCTTTACGATATCGACATCGCCGATTGGTACGTCGTCCCTAAAGCCTCGATGCACGAGTATATCACTGACCCATACCCATACCACCTCCAGGGGAATCGGGTAATGCTGGCGAGTATGATCTTCCCCATCATAATCAATGGCGAATTCATAGGGATCATGTCTTCGGACTTTCTGCTCGACAAGCTGCAGGAAATGATCTCAAAGGTCAACCCGCACGGACAGGACGGGTTCACGGAGATACTTTCAAACGCCGGCGCTATCGTCGCGGCGCCGAACACGGCACACCTGGGGCAGGATCTGTCCGAATCCCTCGCCTATGATTTCCTGATGGCCGATCACGGCAAAATATATGAAGCCATAAAGCACAGCGATCGGTATCTGGCCCAAAATACTGATAAAAACCCGGACGACGATAAATTTGCCGCCGGCTTGAAGGAATTCGCGAAAGGCTTCGATGTCGAAAAACTGGACTTCTCGGTGCTCACGGAAGAAATGGCCATGGCCATCCTTCAGGCCGATCCGATCCGGCTGAACGCGGTGACCGAAGCCAAAGAAGCCATAAAGAGCGGCAATATGTACATCTCATCCACGAGGGAATTCTACACGGTTTACATGCCCATCCGGTTCAGCAGCGTCACTACCCCCTGGTCGGTCGCGGTGAGCATACCGATGGCTAAAGTTCTGGATAACGCGAACAGCATAAGGGATTACGTCATACTGGTGTCAGCGGCGGCTATGTGCGTCATCGCGCTCGTGCTCCATGTAATCGCCAAAAACATCACACACCCGATCCTCGTCCTTTCCAATGCCGCTAAAATACTTGGCGATGGCAACTTCGGCGTAAAGGTGCCGGAAATAAAGAGCAACGACGAAATCGGCGCTTTGTCGAAGGCGTTCAACTTCATGTCCAAAAAAATAAACAACCTTATCAAGGAGATGCAGGGATACGCGAAGACGCTTGAGGAAAAGAACCTCTATCTGAACAGGCTGAACGAACTGAAGGACGAATTTCTCGCGAACACGTCGCACGAACTCAGGACGCCGATAAACGGCATCATCGGCATCGTGGAGTCAATGATAGATGGGGCGGCCGGTACCCTCACGAAAGAGCAGAAATACAACCTGGCCATAGTCTCCAACAGCGGGAAACGGCTTTCCAACATGATAAACGACATATTGGACTTCACGAAGCTCAAGAACAAAGAGATCGTTCTGAAAATAAGGCCGGTGGATCTGAAGACGATAACGGATACGGTCATCATACTGTCGAAGCCGCTTATAAAAGGGAAGGATCTGTCGCTCATAAACGGCATCGACAGCTCATTTCCCGCCATAAGCGCCGATGAGAACAGGATTCAGCAGATATTGCACAATCTCATAGGAAACGCCGTCAAGTTTACCGAAAAGGGATCCGTCAGGGTATCGGCCAAAATTATGGACGGCATGGCGGCAATCTCGGTCGAGGACACGGGGATAGGCATTTCTGAGGATAAATTTGACCGGATCTTTGAATCGTTCGAGCAGGCGGACGGCTCCACCGCGAGGGAATACGGCGGGACGGGGCTCGGCCTGTCCATAACGAAAAAAATCGTGGAACTGCACGGCGGTACGATCCGCGTGGATTCAGAGCTTGGCGGGGGATCCGTTTTCACTTTTACGGTGCCGGTCGCAAGCGCCTCGGCGGAAGACGCCGTCCCGGACGAAAAGCCTCAGACCGTCATAGACATAGACGAATTCGCCGAAAACGGCCTGCCGGACGAGGCAGAAGGCGGCGCGGGCGAAGACAGCGGGCAAAAGAGGCACAGGATACTCGTTGTCGACGACGAGCCGGTGAACATTCAGGTTTTGTCCAACCTGCTGACTATGCGGGATTATTCAGTCTCCAAGGCGTACAGCGGCGCGGAGGCCCTTGACATGATATCGCGCCGGAGTTTCGATCTCGTCCTTCTGGACGTCATGATGCCTAAAATGTCCGGGTACGAGGTATGCCGGCGCTTAAGGGAGAGCTATGCCCTGCTCGATCTGCCGATTCTGATGCTGACCGCGAAAAACCAGATTCAGGATGTCGTATTGGGCTTCCAGTCCGGAGCGAACGACTACGTTCAAAAGCCGTTCGACAAGGAAGAGCTGCTGGCCCGCGTGAGCACGCTTCTTGAGCTGAAAAACGCCACGTCGGAAGCGACGGCGGCCAACGAGGCCAAGAGCCTCTTCTTAGCGAACATCAGCCATGAAGTCCGCACGCCGCTGAACGCGGTGATCGGGCTGACGGACCTGCTGCTCAAGACGCCGATGAACGAGCGCCAGAAGGACTACACGGAAAAAATGCTCCGCGCTTCCGTGACGCTGCAGGGGCTTATCGACGATATCCTTGATTTCACGAAAGCCGAGGCCGGCGATATGAAGCTGGAGTGCGTGCCATTCGACATAAAGAAGCTGTTCGACGATCTTTTGGTCTTTTTCCAGGGGCAGAACGCCGACTCCGGCATAGCCCTAGACATACGGCTCGACCCTTCGCTTCCGCCAAGCCTCATGGGGGATCCCCTGCGGCTCCAGCAGGTGTTCATAAATCTTGTCGACAACGCCTACAAGTTCACAGAGAAGGGCACGGTGACCGTCAGCGCCGCCGTGTCGGATCTCAACGAGACGGACGTCATGATCGATTTCGCCGTTAGCGACACCGGCATAGGCATGAGCCCCGGGCAGGTGGAAAACATTTTCGCCGCCTTTAATCAGGCGGACAACTCATCCACCCGCAAATACGGAGGAATCGGCATCGGCCTTTCCATCACCAGCCAGATGGTCGGGCTGATGGGCGGGAAAATTTCCGTTAAAAGCGAAGAAGGCCGCGGGTCAACGTTCAGCTTTTCATGCAAATTCGCGATTGCGGATGAGGTCTCACCGCGTGAGGACTCCCCGGAGGAAGAAAACGTCGTGCTGAACGGGATGCGCATTCTGCTGGTGGAGGACAACGAGATAAACACAATGATAGCCCTGGAATTGCTGGGCGCGGTAGGCGCAAAGGTCACGACGGCGGAAAACGGCGCTGAGGCCATAGATCAGCTTGTCGCAGCGGGGGACGCTGCAGACGGCAAGCCATTCGACCTCGTGCTCATGGATCTGCAGATGCCGGTCATGGACGGCTACGAGGCCACAAAAATCATCAAGGGGATGCAGGAGTACAAGGACATTCCGATATACGCGCTCACGGCCCACGCCTTTCCGGAAGAAAAGGAGCGCTGTTTTTCCTTAGGCATGAGCAAGCACATTACGAAACCGATCGACACTGAGGCTTTCTACGCGGTTCTGCGCGAGGCCGCGGCGGAAGTGAGCAGGTAAACCTCGAACCACAGGATCAAAATCTCGTGTGCTGCCCGAACCCGCAAGGGGACGCAGTCCCCTTGACCCCGTTCCATTTGAAGAGGGTGCAGGGCGCCGGATCCCTGCCAAGGGTAAATCTAACGAGCCGGCTCGTTACGCGAATCGGGCCGCTCATACGTCACTGCAATCAATAAACGCGCGTCAGCACCCGAAGAAGATCATCATGCCCAGCAGGAATTTCACCAGTTCCGGATCCCTGTTCCAGATATCGAACCTGTTCCACATCACGCATTCGATCCCGGCGCTTAAAAGCTCCTCGCCATGCTCCTTGCCAAGGTATTGCCAGACGAAACCGCCCCGATATTTCTCCTTTGCCCCGTAGAAATAGAGATTCGTTATCCGGCTTAGATTCCTGAGCTTTTTCCCCTTCGTCCTTCTCTCGTAAAACGCGGCCTTTAATTCGCGTTCCAGGCCCGGGAACGGCTTGTCCTCATAAGCGTGGACAAGCTCGTGAAGGGACGTCTTGAGCCCGTTAGTCGCTATCCTGCCTCTTGCGTACCAGCCTCTTGGCGATGTCCTTACGCGGATGCCGCGGGCACCGCAAGAAGAAGCGATCTCCCGCAGCCAGCGGTTCGGAAGGAACCCCGACGCCGCGGTCAGCGAATATTTCGCGCTTCCGTCCGTTCCGGAATCATCGAGATCGAGAGAGACGCCGCCGAAGGGAATGGCCTTAGAGAGCTCGGAGACGATTATGCGGGGCATCCCGTCGGCAAAAAACGTCAAGGCGTAAGAGCTTTCTTCCGTCACTTTGGACAGAAGGCTGGAATAAGGGGGCTCTCCAAGCGACACGATCGCTTCCGGGCTGATTCCCCTCGCGTCGTCAGAGGAAGTAATTAATTCCCTTAAAATTTTCTCCGTCTCGATTGTCCAATCATCCGCGCGCGCCGCGCCGGAGACGAGAAATATCAAAAACAGCGGAGAAAACGCGCGCAGAAAAAAATTTTTCATACCGCATCGCCGCATAATAAAATCCCCTCCATATCGCTCATTATACAGCTCACGATATATGCTATACTTCTCCACAACGTTGGGACGCGATTTGAAGGAGGACAGATTTATGAAATTAAACGAGTTTAAACTGGAACGCCTTTTCTCCCGTTTCAGGACTGGGGTTAAGTACGTTCTTAGCCCGTCGTCGTGCGAAAGCTGCACCATGAAGGAAATTCTCGATCTTGCCGACGCGGAGTGCAAGAATCTGTGGGAGAAAGTTGACCTCGGCTACAATGATTACCGGGGGCACGTCAAGCTGCGCGAGGCGATCACGAAACGCTACAGAAATCTTGGCACTGACGACGTGCTCGTCGTGACGCCGGAGGAAGGCCTTTTTATCGCCTTGAACGTCCTGCTCGACACCAGCGACGAAGTGGTCGTGATACATCCGACGCTCCCCTCCATGCACGAGATACCAAGGGCAATCGGATGCACAGTCATTCCGTGGATGCTGGAGTCCACCGCGTGGGGATGGCGGCTCGACATCGACTTCCTGAGCAGGACGATATCTCCCAAGACCAAGCTCATAGCGCTGAACATCCCGAACAACCCTACAGGCTATATGCCGGTGCTGGCTGATCTTCAGCGCATCGCTAACATCGCTGATAAAATCGGCGCGTGGATCCTGTGCGAGGAAACGTACAGAGGCATGGAACACGACCCGGCCGCCGATCTTCCGTCAATGGCCGACATCTACCAGAGAACCATCGTCCTAGGCGGGGTCAACAAGATAGGCCTGGCCGGATCCCGCATCGGGTGGCTGGCCTCGCAGAACCGCAGCATAATCGCCGAATGCTTCGGATTTAAGGATTACACGACGCTCTGCCCCAGCACGCCTTCCGAGATACTGGCGCTCATCGCGATGAAAAACTTCGCCTATCTTGCCGACCGTAACCGCAGGATAATTCTGGAGAACATTGAACTGGCGGAGGGCTTTTTCAACTCGAAGCCGGAGTGGTTCAACTGGTCCGCGCCTAACGGAGGATCGACGGCCTTCCCGGAACTGAAATACCCATACAAGGTGAGCGAGCTTTGCGACAAAGCTATATCCGAGGCAAGCATCCTTATCATACCGGACAGGATTTTCTCTATCAATCAGAACAGATTCCGCATAGGCTTCGGCAGAAAGGACTTCGGGCAGGCCCTGGCGATGTTCTCGGGCTTCATGGACAGCTTCACGGCTCAGGACAGCGCGCGAGAGTAAAGGCTTATGCGGGCGCGGGCGGAGCGTTTGCCGCCCGTTTTTTCCTGTTCTCAGCATATGCGCTATCATCTCGGCATCGCCCGGTCTGGCGGTGATTGAAATACATGACTATACAATTTATCTATCTTGCCGAGACGGAGATGCCGACGGAGGCTAATTTTTTTTCGACTATCTGTATCTCTTTCTGGGAGAGCAGGCCCTTTGCGCGGGCTTGCTGATACTCTTTCAGGAGCTGGGCCCGCCACTCGATGCCCAAAAGCTTCGGGGCAAGGCGGACGGCCTTGTCGGCCATATGCTCGAAGTAACGCTGCGTCGTCGCCCAGGATCCCAGCCTGCCCTTTTGCAGGGACGAGAAATAGCCCCACATCGTGTCCTTATTTTTTACCGCAAGCGGATAGTCCCCGGCGATTTTCCTGCCGTAGTCCGTCAGAAAATCAGACAGCGAGCTATAGGCCCTGAAATAGGCTTCGCGGTAAACTGTGCGCCCCTTGACCTCTTCCCGCGTCGATTTTTTTATGGAGGGGCGCCCTGCCTTGCGCCAGTTTTTGTCGGCTTTGAGCCCGGCACCGTTCAGGGCTTTTTTCCAGAGGGAGGAAGTCCAGAAGCCCGTCTCGTGCGCGCTCTGGCACGTCGCGGCAAAGGCGTTTAT
Organism: Synergistaceae bacterium; assembly: GCA_031257775.1. GTDB lineage: Bacteria > Synergistota > Synergistia > Synergistales > Synergistaceae > JAIRNC01. Next base: position 9,015 of record JAIROA010000032.1, on the reverse strand, counting down.
CCCGTTCACCTGGAGCGCGTTCCGGTAGAACTCTTCCGCCGATACGGCGTAAGCTGGCAAAGCGTGAATGAGGGCGAAAAAGATCAAAAAGGCCGTCAGTAAAGAACATTTAATCAGCGATTCCCTTGATTTTCCACGCCCGAGCGACATGTCAGCCGATCAGCCTCGCGATGTCCTTCCATGTCACGAAGGCGATTAAAGCGAGCAGGAGGGCAAACCCGACTATGTGTATCCTGTTTTCCCACGCTTCCGGGAACTTGCGGCGGAATACCATTTCGCCCAGCAAAAAGACCAGCCGCCCGCCATCGAGCGCCGGGAGCGGAAGCAGATTCATCAGGCCCAGGTTAAGGTTTATCACGGACAGGAACATCAAAAATGTCCAGAATCCCTCGCGCGCGTAGTTTCCAGCCATCACGGCAATGCCGACCGGGCCTGCCACCTCGGCCTGAAGCTTTCCGGTAACCATAAGCCACAGCGATTTCAGTATCTCGACGCTCATGTTCCAGCAATATGTCAGGCCGCTCACGACCGCCTTGCCGGGCGCGTACTTGACACGCGCGGGCTGAACGCCCCAGAGCCTCGCTTTCGCTTCCTCGCTGTAAGGGACTTTGCCGAAAAGCGACAATCGCTCGCTGCCGCGCTCCACTTCGACTTCGACGTCGTCCGTTCCGATCTTGGCGAACGTCGACCTTATATCGCCCCATTCGCTTATTTCATTCCCGTTGATGGAAAGCACCCTGTCGCCGGGGAGCGCGCCCATTTCCGCGGCCGGATAGCCGTCCATCAGGACGCCGACTACCGGCGACTTCGCGTCGAGCACACCGTATGAGGCCAGAAGCAGCGATGTCAAAAACCACGCCAGGACGATATTGGCAAAGGCGCCGCCAGCGATTATGACGAAACGCTCCCATGCGCGTTTTATGGGGAAAGCACGCGCGGGGTCAGGCTCGTCCTCCGGAAGCGGCTCATCCTCCATGCCCTCAAGCCGGACGAACCCTCCTATCGGGAAAGTCCTGATGGACCACAGCACGCCGTTCTTTTTCTTCGAGAAGATGCGAGGCCCCATCCCGAAGGAGAACTCGTGCACCTGAACCCCGCGCCAGACCGCTGTGAGATAATGCCCTCCCTCATGTATGATGACGCAGATTCCTATTACTAAAAGAAACGCTAACAGACTTACCAACACTTTTTATATCCTCCGAGCAATCAAATTTACAGTTTTACATAAACTGCCACGCATACTACCACAAACAGTTCCGATTTGCTATATTATATCATTGGCGCAACGCCCAGGGCAAAGCTCAAAGAAAGGAGAAACAATTTTTCATGAGCGAGAGCATTAAACCAGTTTCGTACTCCGTATCAGAGCAGACTCAGTTGATCATGGCCCAGCACAGCAACAGATCCGGCAGGCTCTTTGGCGGGCAATTGATGGCGTGGATCGACATCTTAGCGGGGGTCGTCGCCTTCAGGCACAGCGACGGCGACTGCACGACCGCCTCCGTGGACTATCTCAGTTTCGAGAAACCGATCAGCGTGAAAGATCTGATCGTCATGCATGGGAAAGTGACTTACGTGGGCAATTCGTCCATGGAGATACGTGTGGACACATTTATCGAGTCCCCGGGGCTCGTCCACGAACACGCGAACAGAGCCTACCTCACTTTCGTCGCCATTGACGACGAGGGACGCCCGAGACGGGTGCCCCGCCTTGATCCCCAGACCGATGAGGAAAAAGCCGAATACGCGGCTGGACTCGAACGCGCCAGGCTCAGGAGGGAACGGCGAAAGAAAAAGGACAGCGCCGAGATGGCTTATCCATACTAGCGGCATAAAGGGCAAGGATTGCGCAGGTTCGCGGCGGGCAGGCTCTTCGTATCGCGCTGATGGATTATGCGGACTGTTTTTGCGCTTCTCCCCAAGCTATCGTAAAGAAATGTAAACTTTCCGGCATTCGCGCGGCGCCGCTATTGAAATTCTTCAGGCAATCGGCGATACTTTGCCCATAAAGGCGGCAAGTTCGGACGGCATGCCCGCCGCGTTAAATCCAAGGAAACGACAGAGCAGGGAGGCTACTCGCCTCCTTGCTTTTATATTGGGGTTATATTGGAAAACCCGCGATAGCCGCAAGCGCCTGGAGGATGTATATGGATAAAAATATTCTGATTATAGACGACGACGAGGATCTGATCTCTCTGCTTGAAGAGTTCTTCCGCTCTGAGGGGTTCAAATGCCTGGGCGCTGGTTCGGGCGACGAGGGGCTGCAGTTATTCAGAAACGGCGCTTATAACATAATATTGCTCGACGTAATGCTTCCGGGGCGCGACGGTTTCGAGATTCTTAAAGCGATCAGGGATATTTCGTCCGTGCCAGTCATTATGCTGACGGCCAAGGGAGACCCTATAGACAGGGTATTGGGGCTGGAGTTCGGCGCGGACGACTATATATGCAAACCCTTCCATATGCGGGAACTGTCGGCCAGGATAAGAGCCGTGCTGAGACGGGCCAATGGCCTCATGGAGGCTTCGCCGCGGGATATGATTACCGTAGCCGATCTCGAGATGGACTTGAAGTCGCACTCGATAAAGATTCGCGATCAGATAGTCCCTCTCACTAACGTCGAGTTCAGGCTGCTCGAAATCCTGCTCTCGCGCGCCGGCTTGAAAACGCCCCCGGAAAGGCTGTCCCTGGACGTCCTTGGCCGGAGCTATTCGCCGTTCGACAGGAGCCTGAGCGTGCATATCAGCAAATTGAGGCGCAAGCTTGGGCCGTACCCTGACGGTGGCGAGAGGATAAAAACGCTCAGAGGGGAAGGGTTTGTGTATGTGTTTCCGCAATGACTCCCAGTTTGGCCATAAATTCCAAAAAACTGTTATGGCGCGCTGACTGACGAGGGAGATGGCATTTCTTGAAGATCAAAGTCAGGCTCTTTTGGAAAGTATACTTGACGATGATGATAGTTCTTTTCCTGCCGGTCATGATCATTGCCCTGGAAAATATTTTCCGGGACAGGGAGGACCGCGTCACGGGGATGGCGCGATTTCTTGAGTGGAGCGCGTCTAAAATCGCCGATGACTCCGAACAGGTCAGCGACAGGTCTATGGCGTCGTGGATAGCTGAAGTCAGCGAACAAAGCGGCCTCGGGATATATATCCGCCGCGGCGGCAAAAGCTTTTATTCGCCGGGTTCAGAACATCTCGCGTCTTTCGAGCCTGATACGCAAAGGCCCGTTCCAAGGAGGCCAATCGTCTCATCGGCCGGTTCCCGCTCCGGGAATACAGAGGCCATCGTCGAGACATATCCATTCGGGCCTCGCCCAAACGATTCCAGGGGGCCGAGAATACCCCCTTCCTTATGGGCCACCCTCCTGCTCTGCCTGGCTTTCAGCTTCGTCCTCGTGCGGAATTTCATAACTCCGCTGCTGGAGCTTGGGCGTACCACCGGAAAGATGCAAAGAGGGGATCTGTCGGTCAGGGTAAGCTCTAACGTGACGGAACGAGTGGACGAGTTCGCGGACTTGGGGCGAAGCTTCAATAAAATGGCGGAGAGGGTGGAGAGCCTCCTGTCATCCCAGAAGAGGCTGCTGAGCGATATTTCTCACGAGATCCGCTCTCCCCTGCAATGCGTCCAGGTCGCCACAGCGCTTTTGCGCAAAGAGCGGGGCAGCGGCGAAAAATACATCGACCGGATCGAACTTGAGATAAGCCGCATCGACAATATGGTCGAGGAGCTGCTGACCCTGACAAGAGTCAACGAGATGCAAGTGACGGACCGCGAGCCGGTAGACCTGAACGAACTGTTCGACCCAATAGCAGAGGAGCTTTCGTTCGCCCATGGCATTAAAATGGACAAAATACATGTAAATACGCGGAACTTATCCGTTACAGGCGACGCCACGCTTTTGAGCCGCGCGCTCGGGAACGTCGCGTCCAACGCCGCGCGTTACACGGCGCCGGACTCGGGCATTGAAATAGACGCTCACCCCGAGAGGGATGGGGTAGCGATCGTCGTAAGGGATCATGGGCAGGGAGTCTCAGACGAAGATCTGGATAAAATTTTCCTGCCGTACTACCGGACGGATAAAGCGAGGGCGAGATCTCAAGGCGGGCTGGGCCTTGGATTAGCCATATCTAAGAGGATAATAGAAAGCCACGGCGGCGTAATATCGGCCAAGAACGCTTCCGGAGGCGGGCTGATCGTGACGATTTATCTCCCATCCCCAATTCAGCCCGTCAGCCTTTAGCCTGTTTTTTGCGTCCCTCCATTCCCCGCTTGATGGCAAATGCCGCGCAGTCGCTGCCGGTTGCCCGGAATACAGTGGCCGAAGGCATGCCAGCCGTCTTGAAGCCGAAGACCTTACAGGCTTTAGGGAATTTTGCATCCCAAGTGATTGAAAAATGTACGCAATGAAAGCAATTAATGTTGTTTATGCTATCACCCCTTCCGATAGTCATGCTTTTAAATTCATGGCTATCGAGTTGTCCCAGAATGCTGCCCAAGGCACTGAGTTATTCCGATTCTAAATCAAATGAACCATAATTTGATTTAGAATCGGAATAGCGCAACGCAATGTTGCGCCCAACGCGAAGCGCCCGAGGTTTTTTTCCAAATCAACTCGTCTGTTATGAGTTGATTTGGAATTAGAATTACCCGCTCGTTACGCGAACCGGCTCATATGCCTGTCCTGAGCTGATTCTCCGCGCTCGTCGATAACTCAGTGCCCGTTAAGCTGATTATATTATCATATTTCTGGCATTTGACATCGCAAAAAGCGCCGCCTCGTCACTAACCCGACAAACTTACCGATGAGTACAGGCTTTGCTCGCTCGAGTACGATGACGCGAGCCGATCCCTCAAATTGCCGGCTATAGCGGACAGCAGCTCATCAATGGATGACTGTCCGTCTGTCTCCGTGGCGGCGCCGTTTTCCTCTTTGAGTTTTCTGAATTTGGCAAAGAGGCTTTCGAGGCTGGCCGGCTCTGAGCTGTTTTCGGCGGACGCGCCGCTTTCGGCGCTGACAGCGCTTCTCCGCGCGAAACGGCCCGCGCCTACCTCCACCTTCTCCCGGAGGGGGGTTAAATCGCCGGACGACGCGACCTCTTCGAGATCGGACGCAAGCTCTTCAAGGAATAAACTGCCGCTCCCGCCCGAGGACTCTCTGAGCGCGGACGCGATCTCGGCGGCTCTGGCAGAAAGAGCGTCTGGTTCGCCGCTCAGTTCCTGAAGCTCCGTCAGGATTGATTCGGGCGTCAGACTGGAGCTGGCGTCTGATTCATCTTCTTCCATGTTACTCAGCAACTCCTGCAGTTGCGCTATGATGGCCTTGCTGCTGTCGGCAGCGCTTTCGGGGTCATCATCCTCAGAATCTTCCTCAAGCTGAGGCAAATGCGCGGGCATTCCGAAACCTCCGCGCGCCCCGCCTGCCCTGCGCTCAAGTTTCTCGGTCATCACGGACAGATCCCCCGTGCTCGCGACGGTTTCGAGGTCGGATGCTAACGATTGCGCTATTTCTCCGCCTCTGCCGGAATAGGCCGATGCCGAACTTTTTACCTCCTCCGCCATCTCCGCCGCTCTGGCTTTAAGGGCTTCAGGATCCTCCCGCAAACCCTGAAGCTCAGCTAAGAGATCCTCAACAGGCGCGAGGGCTGACCTGAAGCTAGTCGTGTTTCCGGCGTTTGACTGACTGGCGCTCTCGGACGTTTGTGCATTTTGGGCCGCTTTTCTCTGTCTTTCGAGGTATTCTTCCCACAAGACGCTGCTGCTCGAGACAGAACTTACGCTCATTTCCGACACATCCTTTCGCTGTGGTTTTATGCGGCGTGCCAGGAGCGTCCGGTCTTACCGGCAGGACGATTCGACCAGCGCGTGCCTAATACGCGCATGACCAATTATCGTCGTTTATATCGTTAACATGCTGTCCTCTTTTGCAAAAAAATGCTAATTATTGCTCCAGGCTTCGCAAAAAACATGACTATACAATTTAATCAGGCACAAGGCGCGTGGCTGCCGGACGAGCGCGGAGAATCGGCGCCGGACATTATATTTTGCAATCTGTAAGGCATGACTCCGCGAAAAGCGTTGAATTCACGCGCGATGGCGCATATAATATGCGTGTGACAGAAAGCTGTGCTGACGGGGTATGATGATGAAGATGATAACGGCCCAGGAACCGATGATCGGCAGGGCACTGACGGTCGAGGACGTGTTCGTTAAAAACGACGAGGAGCGCCGCCTTTATGAACTGCGCGAAAAAGGACGGCTGGAGTTCCAAAACGCCATGTTTACCGCCGAACGCAGGGGCGAGCTAAGGGGCAAGCAGGAAGGTCTACTAGGGGGGATGCAGAAAGGCCGGCAAGATGGCATACAGGAAGGCATACTGGAGGGGATGCAGAAAGCAGCCCGTTCGATGTTAGCCCGAGACCTGCCTCTTGCGCTGATCTCTGAAATATCCGGCCTCTCTGTCGAAGAAATCAAAGCCCTCAAAGAGACGGGCGAAAATCACAACGCCTGATTGACAGAACAGCAAAAAGCGGGCGGAAAAACACGCCGCCCGCATAACCTCCATTTGAACGCCTCCCCCACAACAACGAATGCCGCGATGCCACTTCTGCAAGCGGGGCGGGCAGCGCGTATGCTGAAAACCAAGGCGCAAAAGCCGCATCAAAGACAGCCCCTCCGCCGCGAATCAGGCCGTCAGCCTATCACCTCGATGATGAGGAACGCCAGGGCCGAGTTTATCAGGATGCTGTCAAAGCGGTCGAGGAAGCCGCCGTGGCCGGGAATCGCCGCGCCGGAGTCCTTAACCCTCGCCTCACGCTTCAGAACGGACTCGCAGAGATCGCCGAGCTGGCCCGCAACCCCGCACAGCATTCCGAGCATGAGAAGCGGCATGGGCGGGAATTCAAAGAACCACGCGAGCGCCGGCCCGCAGAGCGTGCTTGCCAAAGCCCCGGCCCAGAAACCCTCCCAGCTCTTCTTGGGGCTGACGTTGCCGCAGAACGGGGTCTGGCCGAACCGCGAACCGACGGCATACGCCGCGATGTCGCAGCTCCACGTGCATAAAAATATAGTGAGAAGTATTATCTGCCCCGTGCTCTGGGCGCGAATGAGTATCATAAAGCTCCAGGGCAGCACGACATATATGAGCCCGGATAAGGTGCCGCCCACATTCCAGAGCGCAAAGCTCTGCCCGGAGCTTTCCCTGCGTATGACCTCGGTGAACAGCACAAGGAACGAGACGGAAGCCAGTATGGAGAGGGTGAGCGCAAAGCTGAACCCCATGGAGACAGTGACTAGCATGAAGAGCGCCCCGGTGAGGCCCCATCCCCTTGAAAGCCTGTATCGCGACCCGAGCAGCTTGTACATCTCCCAGAGCGAGCCGAGCGCCGCTATGGAGGCAATAATATCCCAGACCACGCCGCCGCGCAGTATGCCGCCGATTATGCATGCCCCTACGATCACGCTCCCGATGACGCGGTTCATCATCTCCCTGTTTATGAGGCCGGTTTCCTCATAGTCCACCCTTGCGCCTGTCGGAGGCTTATGCAGTGCCAAATCGGCGCTCCCTTCCGGCGTAGCTCAAAAGCGCGCTTTCAAGCTCAGCCCTGCTGAAATCCGGCCAGAAGGCATCCGAAAAATAATATTCGCTGTACGCGCCTTCCCACAGCCAGAAATTGCTCATCCTGAGCTCCCCGCCCGTGCGGATAAGAAGGTCCGGGTCAGGGACGTCAGGAACGTACATGCCGCCGCGCAGAAGCTCTTCAGTGACGGTGCCGTTGAAGCCCGATGCCAGAAGTTTCTCCACGGCATCCAGGATTTCCTGCCGGCCGCCGTAGTTCGTGCAGAAAATCACGTCTATGCCGTCGTTATCCTTCGTCTTTTCCTCAGCTTCCGCGACTATCTTCAAAATATCCTCCGGGAAAACGTTCATCCTCCCGGCAAAGCGCACCCTGGCATTGCGCCTGTGCATCTGTTCCATCTTCCCTTTAAGGTAATACCTGAAAAGGCCCATGAGGCCCTGCACCTCGCTCGAAGGACGCCGCCAGTTTTCTGTCGAGAAGGCGTAAACCGAGAGATACCGTATCCCGATCTCCTTTGCCGCGTCGATAATCCGTTCGAGCGCCTTCATTCCGGCCTGATGCCCGATCACCCTCGGCAGATGGCGTTTTTTTGCCCAGCGTCCGTTGCCATCCATGACGATGCCCACATGTCTTGGGAGCTTAGACGTTTCAAGAGCCTCGCCCATGACCTTCACTCTCCGTTCTTCAATGCTGCCTTGTTTCGTCCCAGCGCCGCTTGACTTCCTGTATGTCCTGCCACGTGAGGTGCTTTGGGCTTCCCTGGATCCTGCCGTCAGGGTATCGCAAGAGATAGCTTGGGTGGAACATCGGCATTGCCGAGATTCCTTTCCAGTCGTACCAGCACCCCCGCAGCTTCGTAATGCCTTCCGTCGTTTTCAGCACCCATTTTGTGGGCGTCGAGCCCAAAAGGACGATGATCTTGGGCCGGATGAGCTGTATCTGCGCCTGCAGGAACTGGTCGCAGGAAGTCATCTCAGCGGGCTGAGGCACCCTGTTATTCGGCGGCCTGCACTTCACGACGTTCGTAATGTAAACGTCTTTCCTGTCTATCCCTGCCGCGCTCAGTATCTGAGTCAGCAGCTGGCCCGCCTTGCCCACGAACGGGCGCCCCTGATCATCCTCGTCCGCCCCTGGCCCCTCTCCTATGAACATGAGGGCCGATCCTCTGTCGCCCTCCCCGAACACCACGGAGTTCCTGGCGCGCGAAAGCTCGCAGGCGGCACATGCCATTGCCCGCGCCCGGCATTCCTCCCATACGGCCTTGCGCGCTTTTTCCCTCTCTTCCGGCTGGAGACAGAAGAGCGTCCCGTCCTCTCTCATGACGGGAACTCCATCCCGACGACGTTGACGTTGACTACCGCCACGTCGAGGCCAGTAAAGTAGCGGACACTGCGGGCGACCCTCTGCCTCACAAGCTCCGATACCGCTATGATGC
>JAIROA010000129.1 GCA_031257775.1 Synergistaceae bacterium | reverse complement strand
CAGTTTGCTGGATGGTTTGGGATGTTCTTTTGGAGGTGTTAGGGAATGAGGTGACTGCGCCCGTGCCCTGGGCCTGGGTGGTTCAGGATCGTCGCTACTGTCCGAGCCTCCGTCGCCGGATGAATCGCCGGAACTGGCGCCGCCCGTGCCCCCGGCGTGCGTTCTGGCAGACGTGCGGCATTCGCGGGTACGCGGCATACATTTCGCCGCCCATGCCTTGGGCGTCCGAACTCTTTGGCTCAGCTGCGTCCGGCATTTGCTTCTTTTTTCGGCTTCAAACCGCGCGTCGCACTCGCGCCGAATCCGCGCGTAAGTATCATTCGCGCTCCGTGTCATCACTTCAATTTCCGCGACGGTCAGGCTGCTATGGATGGCGTCATTCTCGGGGCCGTCGCCTTTGAAGGGAAGCTCCATCCCCTCCGCCTCGAAAAAGCCCTTTGCACGGCGCGCCGCGCGGTAATAGGCCTGAAAGGCTTGGTATCGCGACTCATATCCGTCGAGAACTTCAGCGTCGTTTTCATCCCTCGCGCGCTGATATCTTTCCAGCTTTTGGCGGTACTCTTGGGCCTTTGTCATACTCCGTGATACAATTTCATATGACATTAAATTTCTCCTCCCTGCCGCCCTCGCCAGGCGGCATGTTTTGTAGTCCGCTTTGTAGTCCACGTCACACCGCGAGGCCGTTTGAATCAAACACATCTGCTTCGCTGACACCTAAAAACTTAGAGTAAGGAAAACAAAAAGGCCTCACACGGAATCGCGTGAGGCCTTGATTTTACTTGGCAGTCCCTAGGGGATTCGAACCCCTGTTACCGGGCTGAGAACCCGGCGTCCTGGGCCACTAGACGAAGGGACCGCTTCTCTCTTGGCTGGGGAACCTGGATTCGAACCAGGATTACCTGATCCAGAGTCAGGCGTGCTGCCGTTGCACCATTCCCCAATGTCCAACGGATGTTTATTCTACAGTTTTTTGCTGTCTTGTCAAGCCAACAAATCGAGCGGGAAACCACAGGCAAGGGAAATACAAAACCCCGCTAGCCTGTTGCGAGAACAGGTGTTAAGCTATGTTTGGATAGGATACCTCTATCCAGCGTAATTTAAGCAGAACAAAGGATTCCCCGCAAAAGCGAATTTTATCCTGTGTCGTTTTTCGAACAGAAGTTGGGGTTTAGGGGGCAGTAGCAGGGCAGCCGGACTGTCCCTTGACAACCATCCGAGCAATTATGTCTCATTTCGAGAAAAAGCATCGCGAATAGTCACAAATTACTACTAAGTGAAAATTCCAGTTGAAAAACGCTGAAATATAATATAAAGTTATCGAGTGGGTATTTTCGGGAGGTGTTGATGTTAATGTCAAAAAGCAACAAAGTTTTAGCGGGGATAATTTTCCTGTTGCTGATAGCTCTGTCGCTGTCAATAACAGGCAACAGAAACGTGTTTACGGCGAAAAACGGCAATGCCGCCACGGCTACGGCCCCTGTTCCGAGGATCTCTGGCGAAATATACGAGCAGAACCCTGTAGCCCGTATCGCCAATAGCTGTTCCCCTGCCGTGGTCAACATAGACACGGAAACTATGGTTACAAGGAGCCCGCACCCCTTCGCGAACGACCCTTTTTTCAGGGAGTTTTTCGGCGAGGAGATGGACAGGTATAATCGCACTGTGCCGATGCGCGGCAAGGGATCAGGGTTCATCGTGGACAGCCGCGGCCATATCCTGACAAACAACCACGTTGCCGAAGGAGCAGACAAAATCACCGTCACGCTGCTTGACGGCAGGCACTTTGAGGCAAAGCTGATTGGCCGGGATCCGACGCTCGACTTGGCGGTAATTCAGATTCAGGCCAGCAATCTGCCGTCGCTGCCCCTTGGGGACTCGGACGCCGCCGAAATTGGCGAGTGGGTGGTGGCCATAGGCAACCCGCTCGGCTTTGAGAACACGGTCACGGCGGGAGTCATATCCGGCAAGAACAGAACGCTGCAGGCGCCCAATATAAACTTCCAAGGTTTCATGCAGACGGACGCGTCCATTAACCCTGGCAACAGCGGAGGCCCGCTCATCAACCTTCGCGGCGAGGTTGTCGCGATCAACACGGCTATAGTTCCATACGCGCAGGGCATAGGGTTCGCCGTTCCGATCAATATGGCAAAGCAGGTCATGAACGACCTGATTGAGCACGGGGAAATCAAGAGGGGCTGGCTCGGCGTGACTCTGCAGACGATGACGCCCGGTTTTGCCGAAACTTACAAGATACCGGGCAGCGAAGGCGCCATCGTGGCCGACATAATGCCCGGCTCTCCCGCCGAGGGCGCAGGGTTCAAGCGCGGAGACGTCATATTCTCCATTGACGGCAAGGCCGTCAAATCCAGCCAGGACGTCGTTCTTGCCATCAGGAACAAACTATCCGGCCAGGATGCCGCAGTCGAGCTATATCGCGACGGCAAAAAAGAAACGCTCACAGTCAAGCTGGGCGACATCCCAGGAAAAGACGCCGGCACCGGTGCCGCGCCCCGAAGAGGATCTGGCGGCTCGTCCGCTCCGGCTCAGTCGGACAGGATCGGGGCGAAAGTGAGCGAGATAACGACGGAATTGCGGAGCAAATACGACCTGCCTTCATCGAGGGGGCTTGTGGTTCTGTCAGTCGAGCGCGGTTCGGTCGCCTCAGAGCTAGGCCTTCAGGAGGGCGATCAGATACTGGAGGTCAATCGCAGGGAGGTCCGGAATATCGCGGACTACGAGAGGATTGTCGGCAGGAATCCGGACACTGTGGTTATGCTGATTCACAGGGATGGACAGACGCTTTTCTTCTCGTATAAAAAATAGGGGGGGTTATTGCGAGAAATGTTTTGCTTAATCGCCGATAGACAAACGAGGCCAGGCATGATAGAATCCCTTCGGTTTTAGATTGCGTCCTTTAATCCGGTTCAGAGAGGCCGGGAAGGTGACAGCGGCGCTTTGGCGTCGCGCGGCGTGAAAATTTCAGCCCTGTCGTCTTAGGACGGCGGGGCTTTTTTTGTGAGCCTCACCTGAAGCGAACGCATTAAATTATTCCGCGGGGAGTGGTTGCAGGCATGAGAGAAAAAGCACGGATCATGGACGAAGCGGCGATGCTGCGAGCGGTTCACCGCATCGCGCATGAGATCATCGAAAGAAACAAGGGGACGGAGAATGTCGTTTTAATAGGCATACAGCGCCGGGGAGTGCCGCTATCGAGGCTTCTGGCCGATCACATAAACCAGTTCGAGAAGACGAGGATTCAGGTTGGGACGCTAGACATCACATTCTACAGGGACGACCTCTCTCTTTTGGCCGAGCATCCCGTCATCAACGGCACGGACATCCCGTTCAGCATAACGGAAAAGGATGTCGTTCTGGTGGACGACGTCCTTTTCACGGGACGCACGACGCGCGCGGCAATGGACGCCATAATGGAGGTGGGCAGGGCGCGAACCGTTCAGCTCGCGGTCCTGATCGACCGCGGGCACAGAGAGCTTCCGATCCGGGCCGACTACGTCGGGAAGAACGTCCCGACGTCGAGGAGCGAGTTCATATCCGTCAGGATCGCGCCGTTCGAGGACGAGAACAACGTGGCCGTGCTGGAAATGCCGGCGCCGGGAGAGAGAGAGTAACATGCTTAGATCGCGGCACCTCCTTGGGCTCAGAGACGTGACGTCGGAAGAGATTCAGGAAATACTTGACACAGCCCTTCTCATGAAGGTAGTCATCACATCGAACAACAAAAAGACCCCTCACCTTCAGGGACGCTCCATAATGACCATTTTCTATGAGAACAGCACGCGCACGAGGCTGTCGTTCGAGCTTGCCTGCAAATACATGTCAGGGACGGCTTCCAACATGTCAGCCTCCACGTCGAGCGTCGCCAAAGGCGAGTCGCTGATTGACACGGCCCGCACGATAGATGTCATGGGGACGGACGTCATGATCCTCCGCCACCCGATGACCGGCTCTCCGCATCTCATGGCAAAGCACGTCAAGGCGGCAGTCATAAACGCGGGGGACGGCACGAACGAGCATCCGACGCAGGCGCTGCTCGACATGTTCACGATGCGGGAGAAACTTGGGGACTTAAAGGGGCTCCGCGTGGCGATCATAGGAGACGTCCTGCACAGCCGCGTCGCGCGCTCCAACGTCTTCGGGCTCACGAAGATGGGCGCCAGCGTCGTCCTTGCCGGGCCGCCGACGCTCCTGCCGCCTGAGATGGACGCCCTCGGCTGCGAGGTGACGGATAAAGTCGACGAGGCCATCAGATCCGCCGACGTGGTAATGGGCCTCAGGATACAGCTCGAACGCCAGAAAAAGGGCCTCTTCCCCTCCATAAGGGAGTACCACAAGTTTTTCGGCATCACGGAAGACCGGATGGCCCTGGCCCGCGAAGGCGCGCTCGTAATGCATCCGGGCCCCGTGAACAGGGGCGTGGAGATCTCCACCGAGGTCGCGGACTCGCCGGAATCGACCATAGACGAACAGGTAACCAACGGCGTGGCCATCCGCATGGCGCTGCTCTTTATGCTCACGAGACAGCGCCCGGAGGCGCACTAAATTGAACGGGGACAATACGATGGGGCAGGCGGAGAGCATGAAAATGAAAAACATGGGGAAAATTCTGATAAAGGGCGGCAGGATACTGACCCCGGAAAGCATCATCGAGGGCGATCTGCTTGCCGCGGGCGGGAAAATCGCCACGCTTGGCGACCTCTGGGGCAACGAGGAGTTTAAGGAACTCACGAAAGACGCTGACATAATCGACGCGAAGGGCTTGTGGGCCGTCCCAGGCTTCGTCGACATTCACTGCCACCTGCGCGAGCCCGGCTATGAATATAAAGAGGACATCAGGTCCGGCACCGCGGCGGCCGCAAAGGGCGGATTCACGACCGTGTGCTGCATGGCAAACACGGATCCCGTGAACGACAACGCCGTTGTGACGTCGTTCATAAAGCAGCGGGCGAAGGAAGCCGGATTTGTGCGCGTCCGTCCCATCGCGGCCGCGACGAAAGGGCTCAAGGGAGAGGAACTGACGGAGATGGGCGAACTGAGCGCGGCTGGCGCGGTCGCCGTATCCGACGACGGCAAATCCATCCGCAACGCACAGATGATGCGGCTCGTCCTGCGCTACGCGAAGTGTTTCGGCCTCACCGTGATCTCGCACCCCGAGGATGAAAACCTCGTAAACGGCGGCGTCATGAACGAGGGGTACTGGTCGACGGCCCTGGGCCTGCCTGGCGCGACGAGGGCGGCTGAGGAGACGGTCATCGCGAGGGACTGCATGATAGCGGAGCTGGAAAACGCAAGGCTTCACATAGCCCACGTCTCGACAGCCGGAGGAATCGAAATCGTGCGGCAGTCAAAGCGGAGGGGCGTTCCCGTGACATGCGAGACGGCACCTCACTACCTCTTTGCCACCGACGAATGGGTGAAGGACTACGATACGAATACGAGGGTCAATCCCCCGCTTCGCACTGAAGAGGACAGGGCAGCCCTGATAGAGGCGCTGAAAGACGGCACTATAGACGCTATCGCCACTGACCACGCGCCGCATCATCTCGACGACAAAAATGTGGAATACGCGCTGGCATCATCGGGCATTTCGGGCTTCGAGACGGCTTTCGCCATCTGCTGGACGGCCCTCGTGAAGCCGGGCCACATGATGCCCGAACAGCTCTTTGACAAGCTCTCCCGCTCGCCGGCGCTTACGCTTGGCCTCGATGCCGGGACGCTCGAAAAGGGGCATGCCGCTGACATAACGATAATAGATCCTGCCGCGGAGTGGGCCGTCGACGCGGCCGGCTTCGCAAGCAGGGGCAAGAACACCCCGTTTGACGGGAAGGCTCTCACCGGCCTCGTGAAATGCACCATAGCGGACGGCGTGATCGCTTACATAAGCAACTAGCCATGATGATCGACAGGCTAACGAGAGCGATACGGGAAATCGGGAACCCTACGGCCCTTGGCCTCGACACGAGAATCGAGTACATCCCGGAAGATTTTGCGGTGCCGTATTACAAGGACGGCGCTTCCGTCCCGGACGTGATTTCAGCCTTTAACTCCGCGCTCCTCGAAGGATTGCGCGACGTCATCCCTTGCGTCAAAATCCAGGCGGCGTACTACGAGATGCTTGGCCCGGAAGGAATGTCGTGCCTCAAAAAAACGCTCGACGCGGCGCGGTGCCTGGGATACGTGACGATCACGGACGCGAAGCGCGGCGATATCGGCACGACGGCCTCCGCTTACTCATCGGCGTACATCGGCGAAACGGCGCAATTCCCATCGGACTTCATCACGGTCAACCCGTATCTTGGAATCGACGGCGTTGCACCGTTTCTGGAGGACTGCCGGAAAACGGGGCGCGGCATATTCGCTCTTGTCAAGACGTCCAACCCATCATCAGGCGAATTTCAGGATCTGCAGTCAATTGACGGGCGGCGCTTGTACGAACATGTGGCGGACAAAGTCTCCGAGTGGGGCCGCGATCTGATAGGCGAGGAAGGCTATAGCTCAGTCGGCGCAGTCGTCGGCGCGACATACCCCTTGCAGGGGGCTGCCCTTCGCGGCAGGATGACGCATACGTTCTTCCTCCTGCCAGGATACGGCGCTCAGGGCGCGTCGGCTTCAGGCCTGGCAGGCTGTTTTGGCAACGACGGCGGCGGCGCGGTCGTGAACGCGTCCCGCAGCCTCATCTGCGCCCATCAAAAAAGCTCGACGCATAAAGGCGGCTTCGTGGCGGCGGCAAGGGAAGAAGCCATCAGGATGAGGGATTGCATAAGGGAAGCGCTGAAACATGCAAGAGGATGACGGAATAAAAAAAACAAAGCCGCTCGACGTCAGGGCGGCCATTCATAGAACGGCCTGGATAGCCAGGGACATCCGCGAAATAACCTTGGAGTTTTGCGAAGATCCTAGGGCATTGCTGGGCGAACCCGCAAAGCCTGCTGAGTTTTTTTCGCCTGTTTCGCCTTTGCCGGGCCAGTTCGTTCACATCGCTATCCCAGGAGTCTTCCTGCGGCGCCCTATCAGCATCGCCGGGCATGATGGCCGCCTTTTGAGGCTCATTGTGCGGCGCGCGGGGCGCGGGACGGATATGCTCTGCTCGCTTCCCGCCGGAAGCGAACTGAGAGCCCTTCTCCCCCTCGGAAACCCCTTTCCGCTGGACGAGATCAAAAGCATCTCTGACTGCGGCGGAGACGTCTGGATCGTCTCAGGCGGCATCGGCCTTGCCCCTCTTCTTTTCCTCTCCGGATGGGCGAAGGAATCGGGCATACGGCTGGACAGTTTTGCCGGATTCATGGACAGGGAAAAAATTTTCGGAGTCAGCGAACTTGAAGCCTGCGGCGTCTGCGGGCTCTCCATCGGCGGTTTTGTCACAGACTTGATCACGGAATCGCTGAAAAAGCGCAAACCCGGCCTGATGATCGCCTGCGGCCCCGCGCCTATGCTCGCGGCCCTGCAAAAAATCTGCGGGGAGCATCGCATCGCGGCTTATGCTTCCTTTGAAGAGCGCATGGGCTGCGGAATAGGCGCTTGCCTCGTCTGCAACTGCGGTTTTCATGAAAACGGCGGGTTCAGATACCGCAGGGCCTGTATCGACGGGCCTGTTTTCAGCCTGTCCGAGGCGAGCTTCTGATGGAACGCACAGACACCTCATGCGCTCTTTGCGGCGTAAAGCTGAAAAACCCCTTCATCGCGGCATCCGGCACGTTCGGATTCGGGCGCGAGTTCGACAGGCTTTACGATATATCGTGCTGGGGCGGAATATCGGTCAAGGGGCTCACGTTAAAAGCCCGCGAGGGCAACCCGCCGCATCGTATCGCCGAGACCGCGTCCGGGATATTGAACAGCGTCGGGCTCCAAAATCCCGGCATCGAAGCTTTCATAAATGACGAGCTTCCGTGGCTGGCCGCAAAGGGAACGGCGATAATCGCGAACATCGCCGGGGGGACGGAGGAGGAGTACGTTGAGATAGCGCGAAGGCTCTCCGACGCGTCCGTCGACATCGTAGAGCTGAATATTTCCTGTCCCAACGTAAAGGAGGGAGGCGTGCGGTTCGGGACATCCCCGTCAAGCGCCGCCCGTATCGTCGGGGCAGTGAGAAAAGCCTGCCGCCAGCCCCTTATGGCAAAACTTTCGCCGAACGTCACTGACATCGCGTCCATAGCGAAGGCGGCGGAGGAAGCCGGCGCGGACGCGATAAGCCTCATAAACACCCTTACGGGGATGGCCATAGACGCCAGAACCCGCGCGCCGGTCCTGGCCAACGTGACCGGCGGGCTTTCAGGGCCGGCGGTAAAGCCCGTCGCCCTGCGGATGGTCTATGAAACGTCGCGGGCCGTAAGCGTCCCGGTCGTCGGCATGGGCGGAATAATGACCGGAGAGGACGCCGCGCAATTCATGATCGCCGGGGCGGCAGCCGTCATGGTCGGAACGGCGAATATTGCGGATCCGATGTCCGGTCCGCGTATAATTGCGGAATTCGAGAAATTTTTAGCCGACTATAATATCAAAAGCCTGGGAGCGCTGGTCGGATCGTTAAAAACATGACGGGCGTCAAATGTCCTGGCGTTGCCTTACACTGAATAATCAGCTTTCTGGAGGAATGATTTATGTGCGGCACTGAAAAGAAGACAGCTTTGATCTTAGAGAGGCTTGGCGTCCTGCAAAGCGGGCACTTCCGGCTGACGTCAGGTAGGCACAGCGACAAATACATGCAGTGCGCCAGGCTGTTCGAACATCCGCAGGAGACGACGGAGCTGTGCTTCAGCCTCGCGGAGAACTTCAGAGAGGACGGCGTCTCGCTCGTCGCGGGTCCGGCGCTCGGCGGGATAATCATGGCTTATGAGGTCGCCAGGGCGCTGGGAGTGAGAAACGTCTTCGCGGAGCGTGAAAATGGCGTGATGACGTTCAGACGCGGATTTTCGATATTCCCAGGCGATCGCGTCCTCGTGGTCGAGGATGTCGTGACGACCGGGGGGTCGGCAAAAGAAGTCGTGTCGCTTGTCCGCGAGGCCGGAGGGGAAGTGGCGGGGGTCGGTGCGATAGTAGTCAGATCCACAGGCACAGTGGAGTTCGGCGCTCCGTTTCACCCGCTCTTATCGCTGGACGTTTTGTCCTGGGACGAAAAGGAATGCCCCCTCTGCCGCGATGGCGTTCCAATCGTGAAGCCCGGAAGCCGTGAATTTAAAAGGGCAAACGTTTAAAAAACGGTTCTGATGCGGAAAATCAAAACAATATCAGCGCATCGTATATTGCCCTGGCGGCGTCCCCGCGGGTGAGCGAGAGGCCGGGATCAGTTTCTGACTGATGTGCCGCGCGGATTTTTTCGCCGGATTTGCCGAGCTTCTCAAGATAATCCAGAAATTGGCGCTTCGATAAATACATGCCGTCACCAAGCTCCAGCGTGTCCTGAACAGGAATGCCGAACGCAGTCATGATCATGCCGCGAAGCTGGCTCGTTTTAATCGGCAGGTTCACGCCGAAACTCAGCCTCGAAATTTTAGGAAGCGCCTCATACAGGATCGCCCACTGGACAGCGCTCCAGTAAGGGCTTCCTTCCATCGCGTCCTGGCACTCTTCCGGCGCTATCCAGCACCCTGAATCCATAAGCGCGCGCTGCACGAGAAGAACATCGGCGTCTCGCGGCGGGCATCCGCTCCGTACTGACTCGGCAGCGATTGCCCCGGCAGCCTGCCCTGTGTGAAAAACGGCCGGCTGAACGCGGATCGCGCCGCCAGCCATTCTCGACACGGAAATATTCTTCTCGGCGGCTATGAGGCCATCGACGCTCTTGGGTATAAAAACGCCGAACGGTATCTGGAAAACTCCCCTGCCAGGCATCCATGTCCTCGGGAAAGTTTCGGACGACTCGTTAAATTCATGTTCCATGTACCTATCGAGGTGCGAGCCATGCACGTCGACCGGATACTCGCCCAGCGCCAGGCCGTGAGCAAAGCGGCGGGGCGCGCCCGCGGCGCCGGAAATGTCCGATTGCGCAAGCGTTTCAATACCGACTATCCTGCGGCTCTCACGAACGTAAGGAAACGGCGGAAAGCGGCGCAATATAGGGGCGAACGGCGCGGGCAGGAGCGGGTCATCCGCGGACTCCCAGCCGTTCGAGAACCATCCGCCGTATCCGGGGCTGTCATCGACCGACCAATCCGTCATGCCGAGTTCGCTCTGCATGTACCAGATGAACGCGAGCGTTTTGTTCATGGCCTCGCGCCCGGCTTTCTTCCTGTATTCGGGATCCTCGATGTACGCGACCGGTAAGCCCGGGCTGCCGCCGCCGTTTCCGGGAAAGTCGTTTGCCCAGTTTATGCAAGTCTTTGTTATGAACTGCCATGTCTTGGGGTCGTCACCGGCGATCCGTGCCCTGTTTTCCAGGTTTTCAGGATCGGGAAGAGCGCGGTACGCGTTGTGGGAAGGAATGTCGAACGGATATGTGCCAGGCCACCTGTCGCCGGAAACCGTCACTGTCTTTCTGAATTTAGGCGCGTAAAGCTCGTAAAGAGGGGGCGGCCCGGGCATCCTGAGATCTTCCCGCAAGCCGCCGGGATATTTTTTGACGACCGCGACATAGGTGATGTCCTGAACGTTCATTTGGGGGTCAATGCTGTCCGACAGCGACGCGCCGGCCCTGTAAGCAGCCCCGGCGAGAGGCAAAAAGTCTCCGCATTCAGTGGCGTCTATGAAAACATCAGCGCTGATAACTATTATTTCATCCAGCTCTCCTATTTTTCGTTCAGCCTCCGCCCCGACGACCCGGTTCCCATCCAGGATGGCGTTTTTTACGCGCGTCAGGAGGTATATATCCGCGCCCGCCTCGCTAAGAAGGCCCATAAAAAAATCCCTGGCGACCTGCGGCTCCGTCGCTATAGTGTCCCCTCCCCAAAGACAGACATTCGTCGCCGTGCCGAGTTCCGAATAATGCGAACGGACATATTCTATGAATTCCGCGTAAAGCCCGTGCCTCGTGCGCCCGAGATCGTCCATCGTCGACACCGCCGCGCCCGCGATCTGGCCTCCGAGATAGTCCGACTCCTCCAGAACCGCGACGGACAGCCCCGAGGAAGCGGCCTGAATCGCTGCCGCGCAGCCGCCGACCCCGCCTCCGACAACAACGAGGTCGTATGACGTTTGGGAAAACGCTTCGGAAGGGAAAAGCAGGGAAAGTATTGAAAACAAAATAAAAACAGTGCTTTTAATGTTCATTGTAAAAACATAGGCATCAAGGCCGGCGATCAAAAACCAACTTAAACCACAGCTTATTTAGCGGCTTATGACATCGGAAACCGAGAGCTTCGGGACTCCGTTTTTCACGTTGAGCGTAAGAAGGGAGCTATAATCCGTGACGGCTTTTTTCCTGGGCTCCGGCGAGCTGATGAATATGCCGACCCCTACGACGGAGGCGGCAAACTCTCGCGCCATTAAGAGCATCCCCGCCGAGGTGCTTCCGCCGCGCATGAAGTCATCGACGATAAGGACTTTGCTCGACGGTCCTAAGAGCCTCGTGCCGAGATACATGGTCCTCACTTCGCCGCTGCTCATGGGGAAATGCACCCCGACCGCTGGGCCGTCGCTTGGCCTGTTCCGGAAACGGCACACAGCCATAGGCACTCCGAGGGCATAGGCAGTGAAAAACGCGAATGGGATGCCTTTGACCTCAGACGTCATGACGACGGTCGGCTTCTGCGGGTCGAACATCGACGCCATTGTGAAACCGAGGAAGGAGGCGATGTCCGGGTCGAAAAGCACGTCAGTATAGTAAACGAGATCGCCTGGCAGGAGACGCTCAGGCACGGAGAGCTTATCCGCAAGCTGCTTTAACTTGTCCATGCGATATTCGGCGGACGGCGACGGCAAGAAATACGCTCCGCCGCTTCTCCCCCTGTCAGTCACGACCTTTCCGACGCCCTCGCTCTGAAGCGCTTCGGATATTATTTCTATGTCATCGCTTATAAGCGTTTTTGAGACGCTGAAATTCGCCGCGGTGCCGGTCAGCGAGAGCTGGCGTGACGGGCCAAGCAGCATCCTTGATGCTATGCGTATAAGCCGTTCCGTTCTTTTCCCTCTCATGCCCTATCACTCCAAAATCAGCGTCTTATGAAGCCACGAAAAACGAGAAGATCCTTCGGGCTCAACATAATGCATAAAGCGCGATATAGCATCCTTGCCATTTTTGCCGTCTTTGTCATCGAACAGCGCAAAACACGACGATCCGCTGCCGCACAGACCCCAGGCAAGGGCACCCGCTTTCTCCATGATGCCGTATAGCATATCATAACGCTCGCGATATTTGGACGCGCAAGCGATAAAATCATTCGGCAGGAGGCCAAGCCGCTTGCGTTCTTTAAGGCCGCGCAGGACGGAAAAGGATTCTTCCCTTGCGTCTGAAAGATCCAGGGGCGGCGGACCCTCTTCTCTTACGCCGTCGAGCGAGGCATATGCTTCCGCCGTGTCGCTCCGCCATTCAGGGAATAAAATAACCGCAGACAGATCCAGACCGCCGGGCTCATCCAGGCCTTCGAGCTTTTCGCCTATTCCTTCCGCAATCGCCAAGTCATAATCGCTCGCGAGAAACGCAACGTCAGTGCCTATGGATGCCGCGCCACAAGCGCCCGAAGGATCGTTAAGCGCGTGTTCGCTAAAAAACCACCGCAACAGGGCGGCCGCGTTGCCGCTTCCGGCACCTATCCCGCTGCCCATCGGCAGATGTTTTTCAAGGCGCATATCGAGCGGCGGGAGCGGTTTATCCGCGTACTTAGCGCGCAAATACCGACAAGCCCTGGTAATCAGGTTTTCCCCAGGGATATCGGCACCTTCAACCAGCAGACAGTCACGTTCGGCTTGTCCTCTTATCTCCAAAACCTCCGGAGAGCGCCTTCTCCAAAATAACGAATGTATATAATGATATCCGTCCTCGCGTTTGCCGAAAACCCGCAAAGTGAGGTTAATTTTTATCGAACATTCTCCCCTAAATATCATGAAGTTCAGGTGCTGGGAAAAATAATCTATCCGCGCCGTTTCATCCGCCGGCTGGGAATACTATGATTTTTCTTCATCCAGAGGCAATATCCGAAGCTCCACTTCGCGGGTCAGGATATCCGCGTAGCTGAACGAAACAGTGCTGTTCTGTGATTCTACGAAAAGAGTAAATAAGCTTGGGTAGGCTTCTAGAATGATCCCTTGACGCGCTTCCGCTTTCCTGCGCCCGTTCGCCGCCTTGTAAAAAACGCGCGAACCTCTGTACTGGCTGACTTTCTCCCTGATAGCGCTTAAACTGTCCACCAAAAGAATCACTCCCCAAAAAACGCATCAAATGTACGTGAATATTACCATCTTTTAGCGGAAATATCAAGTTTGTGTAAATTTCATACGAAAGCCATTTAATGTTTGTTATTTTAACAGAACAAACAGACAATGCTTTAGTGGAACGTTTTTACGGCCAGGGCGCCTGCAAACCTTCAGGCACCTTCGACCAGCCGCCAGATGTCGCCGACCGTGAGCGCGGCGTTTAGCGCCTTGACATCTATCGTCACGCCGTAATCGGAATAGATCGACGACAGCAGCATGAACTTCCCCAGGGAATCCCATCCCTCCAGGCCATCGAGTTCCGTATCTGAAACAATATCGCCGTCATCCATATTGACGGCATTCTTAAAAACGCTGATAAATTGCTCCAAAACAGACGCACACACCTTTATGGAAAATTTCCGTGCAACCCGGCAAACGCCTCCCTCGTCATCGTCATGGAGACGAGGCGTTCATCCGTATTCTCGCATCCGGGGCTCGTTTTGGAATAAGCAATCCTGCCGTCTTTTTCCGTTACACAAAGAGGATACTCCGCTTCAAATGAGAAACCGATATGCTCGACATTGTAAATGCCCAGCTCGTTTTTCAAAAACAGCTCAACCCTGCACAGCAAGCAGTCCAGCGCGCCGAAACAGAACCCGGCACGGGCGACCGCGCTCCTTTCAAAAAGCCGAGTATGCCCTCCGCGAGCCCAGCGCATCGTCCCGTCAAGCGCGAAGATGCCGCCCCCGAGCAGCGTAAACCCGTCCTGCCCCACAATCCGCCCGTCAAGCGTCTCGACCAGGAACAGCATTTTCCGGTCATTGCCAAGCACGGACTCCCTAAGCCATTCGCGCTTGTTTTCCGGCGTAACGTCAAACTGCGTCAGGAAAAATTCCTTATGCCTCGTGCGGGCATCCGCCATCGTCCTGATAAGCATGTCATCAGCAAGCATGGCCTCGGTAAATGGCCGCAGATAACCTATTGCCGCGGATGAGGCATCCCGCACCGGCAGTTTTTCCCAGCCAGCCGCGTCCATGCCATCAAGGCCCTTCAATTGCCTTACCGCCGCGTATCGATCTTCGTCGGTCATGGGCACATTATCACTCCTATTCGTCCTTTGATTTAGCGCCGCCTACAGTCGCCCAATAACCATTCTTTGCCGCACCCACACGTTTGATCAAATTTTTGTCTTTAAGCGCTTTAAGATTTGATTCGGCACGGCGTTTGGTTATGCCTAGCATTTCGCCGAGCTGTTCTGCGGTTAGATAAGGATTCTCCGCCAAATATTTTAGTATTTTCAGGCGAGTCTCGTTTACACCGACACTTACACCGACATTAGTGTCGGTGTAATCTTCAAAACGCTCGTCAGGCCGGTAAAACACCACAGCGAAGCCAAGCATTTCACCTCAAAACCATTCCAATACCCCTCATCACAGCACAAGTTCGCTTATCGGGTGACGTTGAGCGCGTGCCCATTCAGGGGGTAATTGCATATAATTCCCAAACATGCATTTCAAGATCATATCGTATTCCGCAGGGATCCAAAATTCACGGTCTTCAAACCGCATTTTTATTCTTTCCTTGAAAATATTGGTTTCGTAAGTATGATGTCCCGGCCTTCCGTAGGCGTGCAAAAACCAGCATACGTATTTAGTCTCTTTTTTATTATAAAATGACAATACCTTTTCTTGGATCCAGCATAAAATTGATTTTGGCAAGATAGACATTACGTGCGAAAGCCGCCTGTATGGATTTTGCGGATTTGTGTCAGCCAGACCATAACGCATCCTGAGAGCATCTATAATGATATTATTTACTTTATCCTGGAATTTTTGCATTTGCCCATTGTAAACTTGAACATTATCCTGCGTGAATATGTCTATATCCAGTTCAGGATTTGCGCCCGGCATATGATCTTCAATTTTGTACTGTCGTACTATGGTGCCTTTTTTCCGGAATCCGTAGCGGAAGAAACAGTCGTCGGTATCATAAGGCGAAAAAGCCTCGTACCCATCGGGCAGTTCTTTTTTACATGCCTCAACGAATCGTTTGCAGTCGTTTCTGTGCATCACTATATCAATGTCATCATCCCAAGGTATGAATCCGTTATGGCGCACAGCGCCTAACAGCGTGCCGCTGTACAGGCAATACCGCAACCCATGTTTTTCGCAAACGTCATGAATGACGCTCATCATCTCAAGCAACGCGTCGTGCAGGGATTTTTTTTGCGCATCGGTCATTATCATCGGTTTTGCTGTGCATCCGCTGTTCAGGAAAATTTCTATCTTATTCGGCCACTGATTATCCTCCGGCACGCCCCAAAGCGTGAGCGCATTAGAAATTTCGTAATAAAAAGACTGTGAACCGATGAGAATATTTGCGCCATCCTTGCCGTAACGCTCGAATATCTCAGCATGAGAAATCACGTCAAGTCCCATAACCTTTCTTCCATGTTTGCATTTGGTGTTGTCACAAAAGCATTCAGCGCTCACACCAAGTCTCAACAAATCTTCCTGTGCTGTCATACCTCCCTGAGAAGCTGTGTATACAATTATAGGTTTTTCCAACAATCTAGGATGTCGGTAATTTGGTGGCAGTTTTTGTCTCATTGGCTATCTCTCCTGATAAATGATCATTATAACCAGTCTATTACGAAAAACAGTTTACGGTAACGTCAATATCACCTTGCATCGCTTTTGGGTTCGATTGTTCATTACATTCAACGCGGCGCTCAGCTTATTAAACTCAAACCGATGAGAGATCAAATCGTTA
>JAIROA010000062.1 GCA_031257775.1 Synergistaceae bacterium | reverse complement strand
TGCGCGCTTTACTTAGATAACTCAACAGCCACATTAATTTAATTTGGTCAGGCGTCATTCACACTATTTTGACAGCTCTAATTCTAATTCCCAATCAACTCATAACAGACGAGTTGATTTGGAAAAAACCTCAACACTTCGTGTTGGGCGCAACATTGCGTTGCGCTATTCCGATTCTAAATCAAATTATGGTTCATTCTGATTTAGAATCGGAATAAGGGCGGGCTAACGATGGATTTAAACGAGCGCGAATAGCGAAGAAGCGCACATGCGAGCCCCTGACAGCAACAGCCCATTTTGCCGAAAACGCCTCAAAGCGCGACGCTCACGGTGTATTTTTTAATGAAGTCCATCGGATGATAGGACATCTTGGCGTCGCGCAGCCCCGGATCGTCCATGTCCTCCTCACGGTTCACTGTCGTGAAGCCTTCGCCCTCATGAAGCAGAAATTCGTGATTGATTACCTGATATGCGGCGTTATATTCAAGGCTTGCTTTCTCGAAGTGAATCATGAGTATTTCGTTTCCGATATTCTCGGCGATGGTGTAGGCGGCGATCTCCCCCATCACCTCTATCGCACCCCCGGTCATCTGCGGCAGGCGGGACCAGTTGCCCAGTATGTTGCGGATAATGCCCTCGCTCTCCATCTCTATGCTGCCGGATTCATTGAAAACCCGGTACGAATCGCACCATTTTTTCTGAAACTCCACGATTCTTGGCAATAATTCCTCTGTGATTTTAAGGTAATTATATGGATTCTGTTTGATGAACTGGTTTATCCGATTGCGTTTTTTGACGTATTTATTGCCTGACAGTTCAGATAAATCACGGGCCCTATGGAGATATTCCCAGCTTGCCCTGTTTTCCTTAACCGCGACGGCATCTCCCATCTGATTGCGCCAGATATCGAGCAACGCTTCCGGGACAAGCTCAAAGACGGCCGGGCTGACGAACCGTGCCCTGAGTATGTCGCCCCAGTCTGAGCGATCCCATTTGCCGATCGGCGCCAGATAGTGTTCCTTCGGGAATTTCCCGCGGATCCATACTAGATCGTCATCCTCCTCAAACGCTAACTGGTAGCCCAGAGCCCTTTCCCAGCAGAGCAGGACGCCCGACGAATAGTCTGACGATTTTTGCGGTGTTTTTTTCCATAACTCCAAGTAGGGAATGACAGTGTCAAGATTCACCGATTTGAAAAGTAGTCTCACAAATATGCCTCCAAGTCGCTTTTATGACCTTACTTTAGCATATTTAGACCGCTGCGAGAAGAGTATAATTTGAATATTGAACTTCCTGATCGTCCTGCTAAAATAATAACAATATCTATGTGAATATTTTTCGTGACGCCTTGATGGTTTTAACGTATTTTAGCGCTGCGATGGGCGATTGCGAGTAGATGCATATATTCGTGGCTGGCAAAAGTGGCCCGCGACAGGGGGAGGAAAATTGGGGAAAGACGAAAAAATAGCGCGCTCCGTGGAAAGCGCGGTTTTGAATAATTCAGGCGAAGATGCGGCAGTCAATGAAAATTCAGGACAAAGCGCCGCGCAAGCCGCTCCATTAGCTGACGGCACTATCGGCGATGTCTCGAAGGCAGCCATTCCGGTGCCGGAAGAAGAAAATAACCTTATTCCGAAGACGGTATTTTACGCCGCGGTCGTGGCGGTAATAATAATCATCGCGATAAGCGGCACGTACTATTATAGGGACAACGTCATGCCGGAGAAGCTGTTGCGGTCCGCGGAGCGCAGCTTTGAGGAAGGCGACTACGGGGCGGCCCTGGAAAATTACCGCAGGGTGCTTGCCCTAAAGCCTCAGCGCCGCGACGAGCTATTCAAAATGGGCTACTCGATGGAGCGGCAGGGCGATGATGCGGGCGCGATAGACGCGTATGTGGCGCATCTCAGGAATGAGCCTGACGACAAGGATGCGCTCTTCAGGCTTGGAACGCTTTATTTCAATCGCGATATGTTCCGGGAGGCGCGGGGCACGCTGCTAAAAGCAAAGGCACATGAGGTGCCGGCGAGCGCGGACTATATGCTTGGAGTCGCGACGGAGACGCTTGGCGATCCTGAGTCGGCGTATGAGAACTACATCGAGGCGATGCGCCGGAGCGAGGGAGACGCGGAGCTGCTCTATGCCTCCTCCAGGGCATTGATGCGCCTTGGGTATTATCGCGACGCGCTGGAAGGCTTTACGGAGATGGGCAGGAATGCCGTGTCCGGCGATATGAGGGCGTTTCACGCCTCAAACGCGGCTAAGGCGATGCTGGGCTGGCCAACCGACCCGGCTTTAGTCATCGCGCCGGGCAGCGCTATCGGAAGCGTGGCGATCGGCATAAGCAGCAGCGATCTCATAGCGGATTCAAATTGGGGCCCGCCTCAAGAGAAGGTATCCGAGGGGGAGCATTCCGTCTGGGGATATGGCGGAAGCCCGGAGGCACCTGAGACGTTCGTTTATATGGAAGACGACGCCGTTATTGAGATAGTGACGAGCGGCAAGGGCTTCAAGACCGAAGACGGGCTTGGCATAGCGAACTTTATGGAGCCTAAGTACGCCGGCAGGTTCGAGAAGTGGATGGCACGGGTGGGGGACGCGACCACCCTGTACAGATATATCCTAAAAGAAGGAGGCCTGGCGTTTTTCCTGTCGGGGGATAACAGCTCGCTGGTTGTCTACAGCGGTGATATGCCGCTTTCAAGGCTGGATGGCAGCGAGTGGGAAAAAATCGAGTAGCAATCTTAAAGGCGGGCATGCCTCAGAAGGACTGATTTATCGCCAGAAGCCTGTATCATGGCCAATTCTTTCCAAGGATGCCCTGTTTGGTATGTTCGACATCTCCGATATGTCTTTTGCTTGACATGGACGTTACCTTTTTTATATGATACAAAGCGTAAGCTTGCTCAAGAAATTGGGTGTGCTGGCTGCGAAGGAGGAGTATCGAGGTGGTGGATTCCGCTCTTGATTTTGCGTTGGATGACGAGCCCCTATTAAATAATGAAAAGGGCAATTCGATAGATACGCCTGCCCCGCATATCAGGGAAAGGATAAAGATAATAGGAGTCGGAGGGGGCGGCAATAATGCCCTCGACCACATAATCAGGAACGGCACGCAGGGAGTCGAGTTCCTGGCGGTAAATACAGATGCCCACTGCCTTGAAAAGTGCCTTTCGGTAGAAAAGCTCATGCTGGGCGAGAAACTGACAAGAGGTCTTGGGGCTGGTTCGCGCCCGGAGATTGGCGAGTCCGCGGCTCTTGAATCCCGGGAGGAAATCAGGTCATTCCTCAAGGGGTGCGACATGGTATACCTGGCAGCGGGAATGGGCGGCGGGACGGGGACAGGAGCGCTTCCGGTCATAGCGGAGATCGCGAAGGACATGGGAATCCTCACCGTTTCCGTGGTAACGCGCCCTTTCTCCTTCGAGGGCAAGAAGCGCAAATCTCACGCCGATCAGGGCATAGAGAAACTCAAGCAATTCGTTGACGCGCTTATCGTCGTCCCAAATGACCGCCTTCTTCAGCTCTCCGACCGCACCACATCCCTTGCCGATGCCTTTGCGATGGCTGACAATGTCCTGCGCCAGGCCGTGCAGGGCGTCACCGACCTCATCACGAAGCCAGGGGAAATGAACGTGGACTTTGCGGATCTGAAGAGCATAATGAAGCACGCTGGCGGCGCGGTTATGGGGATAGGCGTGGGAAAAGGCGACAGGCGGACGGACGACGCGCTCCGGAAGGCCATGGAATCGCCGCTGATGGAGAGTTCCGTCCACGGGGCAAAAGGCGTCATATTGAACGTAACGGCAAGCTCAGGCATAGGGCTGATGGAGGTTCAGGACGCGGCGGCGAAACTGCAGAGCCTGATAGATCCAGACGCGACCTTTATATGGGGCATGGTGTACGACGAGGATATGGCGGACGAGGTTCAGATGATCGTAATAGCCACGGGCTTCGAGCTTGACTCCGACAGCGGTAATGACGGGGGAAACGGGCAGGCTGACAAGCCGCAGGAGTCTTTTTTTGACATGGCATCGCCCATTGATGTCCCTGCTTATTTAAGAATGAAAGATAGAAATCGTAAATTTTAATAAAATATATAAATTGATGGACAAAGAGAATAAAAACGCCGAGTGAAATTGGAAATTTCACTCGGCGTTTTTATTTGGCCTTATTTTTCGAATTTAACCGCATGTTTGGAAACTCTCTGGACGAACATTGCTTTCGCCGCGCCCCGTCTTGGCTATATGGATTTTTATGAAGATTCCGCCGAGAGAAGGAGTTAAGGTCAATAAAAGTCATTAGCAATAAACACTTCTTGCTCTGCAAAATCAGATAAAAGGGCGGCGTTGGCCCGGCATATTCATGTTAAAATCGTGCGGGCCATATTCTAAGTATTCTTAAATAATTTGGGGGGCTTGTAATGTCAGGAATCGAAAAGAACGCGGCAGCCGCTCGACCTTGGTTATCGACAAAAGAAATGGCATATTGTGCCCTTTTTGCCGTTTTAACAGGGGTAGGGGCTAATATCAGAATACCGTTGCCGTACGTCCCGCTAACTCTTCAAACTCTTTTGGTGCTGATGGGCGGTTTGCTTTTGGGGGCAAGGAGGGCATCCGTGGCAATGGCGATGTATATGCTGCTAGGCTTGCTCGGCCTGCCGGTATTTGCCGGAGGCGGCGGCTTTCACAGCTTGCTTTCGCCGTCGTTTGGATTCATAGTGGGTTTTATCCCCGCCGGGTGGTTGACCGGGCGCGTTTGTGAGATTTTAAAGATGCGCGGCGAATCGTTTCGCGATACGGCGGTAAGATTGCTTGCCTGCTTTGCCGGCATGGTCGCTTACGATTTAGTTGGCTGCGCCTGGCTATATTTCAACTTGAACAATATCGTGGGGCGCGCGATGACTGTCGGGCAGACGCTCTCCGCCGGACTCTTTCCATTTCTCGTCACGGATGTCATTAAACTTGCCGTGGCTGTAATTATCGGCGGCGCGATTTCAAACCGCCTCGCAAAACACGGCTGGCGTCCATTCGAAAATAATCGGTAGGTTTTTATGACGCTATCAGCTTGTCTTTGGATAACGAACCTGAGACAGGCTGATAGCCGTATTTCCAGGTTTTTTCAACTAACGAGGCATCTTTTTTCGTGTAAATGAAGATTTAAACACCTACGGCGCCATGTTCCAAAACGCTCGCCCCATTCATTCAAGTCAGCGCTCCCTTAAAACATGATAATTCCTTCTTTATAAGCGGCTGGTTGAGACAGTCTGATCGCCGTATTTAATAAGTAAAATACATTTTGGGGGATCCTCCGTCATTTATAGCAATAAAAAGAGAATGAAACGATTGATTTATATTGATCTTTATGCGCTTGCTTCTCCCCCGTTGTATAATTGAGAGAGCAAAAATAAGGAGCTGAACGTTACATGGAGCCAAGTCACGAATTCGATTTTGAGATATGCAACAGCCGCATCATGCCCATAGCCGACGATCTAATCAAGAAGTACGAGGAACTTCGTCACATTGACGTGAGCAAGATACTATTCGTTGTCAATCATAAATCCGGAGGCAGCAAGGGCAAAATTGTGCTGGCGCGCACGGGAAGGGTGCCAGATAAGTGGCGGGACATTCTTTTTCAGCTAGGCGCATGTTCTTACTTCTATATAATAGAGTTCTACGGGAAGACGACCGCGTGCCTGGATGAGAATCAGATGACGGCTCTGATTTATAGGGAGCTTCGCAGGATAGGGGCAGAGGGGCAGATAATCCCCCCGGACATCCACGATTGGTGGCAGGTCCTGATGGGGCTCGGGCCGCACTGGTTTTACCCGAACGCTACGATCCCAAATCTCCTTGACGACAACGTAGACTGGAAAAAACTTATGGGAAGCAACTACGAGCCGCCTCGCTCTCCTGATTGAGATCCGGCACCGAATTTTGTCCGAGATGCCGGTATTTACGAGACCCGAGTGTGAACAATATCTTAATTGACGGGATGTGCGTGTTATGCTTTCTAAAAAAAACTTCCGTTTTTTCCTGGGGCTTATTACGCTGCTGTTACTGTTTAGCTGGTTCGCGGCAATGGCTCGGATGGACTCGGCTAAACAATTTTCTGTCAGGAGCTTCGCGCCCGCTGGTTTAATAAAGGACGGCGAATCCATAAGGATAACATTTACCTCGGACGTCATTTCGAGCGGCGACGTCGGAAGGACGCTTGGGAAGGACGATCTGCCCATATCGATAAGCCCTCCGCTTGGCGGCTACGGCAGGTGGACCGACAGCGCCACGTTCGTTTTCGTCCCTTCTGTCATGAGTGATGCCACGTCCTATACCGCCGCGATAAACGATGGCTTGCGCGATATAAACGGATCTTTAATAACAGGCGCGCGCGAATTTGTATTTTTCACCGCGCCCCTCGCTTTTATCGCTGTCCGACAGACGAATTTCGATGTAAACGGCGGGTATGTTGATTATGAACTCTCTTTTTCCACGCGGGTGAGCGCGGCAAAACTGGGAGAGTTTCTAACCGTGAAGAGCGCCTCCGGCACTCCCGTCGATTTTTCCATCGTAAATAGAGGCAGCAAGAATGTAGTTTCGGTACGAATTTCAGCGGAAGACGCCACTCCCATTGAAATGCGGATCGGTAAGGGTTTTATGCCTGAGACGGGAACGCTAGGCCTTGAGGATGACGTGTCGATAAAGGTTGATCGCGATCTCGGCCTAAAGATTCTCGAATCCTGGGCTGGCGCAAATTATTCCGGAGAATCCTTTATTTCCATTAATCTTAATGCCAATATAGATATAAGTGAGGTTAAGTCATTTATAGATATTACGCCAAAAAAGGATTATAGGCTTGAATCTTATGGAGCACATTTGAACATATTCAGTGATTTTAAACCTCGCGACCGAGTTACAGTCAATTTGCGCAAGGGTTTGCCGGCTAAAAACGGTCCCGCTCTCGCCGAGAGTTGGGGGCGTTCGTTTATCTTTCCGGACTTGGATCCGAACGTTTTTTTCCCGATTAACGGGCACTTTTTTTCGCCTGCCGCTGAATCACTCCTTCTCCCTATCTCGACGATAAATTTAGAAAAATTGGAAATAGAAGTTAACCGTGTTTACGACAATAACGTTTCGTTCGTTATGTTGCAGGGCTGGCCGTATGTCATTGACAATCTTGTCGAGAACGTCTCCATGGAATCGTATATGGTGGAGTCCGAGCCCAATGAGACGGTTCGCAACGCCATTGATTTTAAAAAAATCATAGGCGGCGCGAAAGGGCTTTTCACTGTCAGCGCAAGGGGGCCAAATTTCTGGCCGTGGGGCCGCGCGACGGTTAATGTTACGGATATGGCCGGAATGATGAAGTTCTCTGATACAAGCCTGATCGCTTGGGTCAATTCAATCGCGCTGGGCAAGCCTATTTCAGGTGTGAATGTCAAGGTATATTCGAGTAGCAACCAAATACTTGCCGAAGGCTCAACTAACGCCGATGGCGTATGGACGCACACGAGGGATCGCGAATGGCAAGGTTCGTCGAGGCCTCATATCGTTATTTTCACTAAAGACGGCGATACGTCTGTGCTTTTGCTGGATTCCGGAATCAGCCAGATGTACAGTGGTGATTTTTCAGGGGTGGGTTATCCGTCCGGCGCTTATCAAGTCATGTGCTACACGCCGCGAGGCGTCTTTCGCCCCGGCGAGAACGTTCCGGTTTCCCTTCTGCTGCGTGATGAGCATCAATCATCGATAAAAGAGCCGTTCCCTGTGCAAATAAAGATCAAAATGCCGGACGGGCGGCTTTGGGGTGAATCAACAGAGACGCTGTCCGCTATGGGGATGGCGTCTTGCGAATTTTTGCTTTCGGATGCCGCTCGGACAGGCATATGGAGGGTAGAGGCGTATATACCGGGAGAACGGGATTTTATCGCGGAAACATCATTTCTGGTAGAGGATTTCGCTCCGCCGAGAATAAGCGTCGAATTGAATTCCGATAAGAAGGAACTATCGAGCGGCGAAGACGCCAAGCTGTTTTTGTTTTCTGAATATCTTTTCGGCGCTCCGGCGGACGGTTTGAACTATGAGATAAGGGAGAGATTTATTCCCAGGGAATATACAAATTCGGATTGGCCCGGATATGTTTTTTCTGATAATCGCGTCTCCTTCTCTCCTGAATCCTTGACGCTCACCCAAGGAACCCTTTCCGCGTCAGGGGCCGCCAGCGTTGACTTCAGCGTGCCGCGCCTAACCCCACCGTCTATGCTTGACATAATATTTGAGGCAGGCGTCATGCAGGATGGCGGCAGATGGGTTTATAAAACTCTCTCAATTCCTTATTACCCAAAAGATACGCTATTGGGCATAAGGCTTCCGGATGGAAACATCTCTACGGGCACGGCGATACCCTTCGCGTTTGCCGCTATATCTCGGAATGGGGAGTTGCTTTCGCCGGAAGCGGAGTTTTCTCTTTCCAAGGTAGAAAATAGGTACATTACGACTACTGACGAAGAAGGCCGGCACACCGAGATAGCCAGAGAGTTGATGCCGGTAGACGGGTTTGAAAAAATAAAGATCCGTTTTGATAACGGCAAAGCGCTGGCGGAAGTGAAGTTCCCATCATACGGATACTATCGGATCACGCTTGAAAGTTCCGATGCTTCCGCTTCACTAACCTTCTGGGTCGGGGATCAAAGATGGCGGTATGGAGATACCGGTGCGGTACAGGCGGAGACTCTCGATATAAAACTGGATAAAAATGCCTACAGCCCCGGTGAAAAAGCAAGCGCTAGGATATCAGGCAATTTTGACGGCATGGTTCTCCTTACAGTTGATACAGACAAGACTCTCTACTATGAAGTGGCTGTCACCAGAGAAAAAGGAGCTGAATTTGCCTGGGAAGTCACGGAAGAAATGTCGCCAAATTCATGGGTGACGGCGCACCTGGTTCGGCCAGCCGCGTCGCGGGAAGAGACCTGGAGCGCTCACCGCGCTTTTGGCGCCGTTCCGCTCAATGTCGATATGTCACGGTATGCCTTGGGCGTGGATATAACGGTGCCACAAAAACTCAAACCCGGAGCCAAAAATGACTTCTCCGTCAAGCTGACGGATAGCGCGGGAAATGGAGTAATGGGAGAGGTCACGCTTATGTTGGTGGATGACGGAGTTCTTGATTTAACCAGATTCGAAACGCCAAACCCATTCCTCTACTTCACAAAGCGCCGCGCTCTCGGTATGTTTACGTATGACGTTTATGATCAGCTCATACCGATTCCAAAGGACGACCTGAAACTTCTGAAACCCGGCGGCGGCGTTGCCGATGAGAGCGTTCTGGGCAATGTCTCTCTATCTCCTGTGAGGGCTAAGAGGTTTGAAATTTTAACTCTATGTCAAAAAATTGTTACAGATAATAAGGGAAATGCCAATTTCTCATTTGCTATTCCAGAATTTTCTGGACGGGCGCGCTTGATGGCGGTAGCGGCCTCGAAGAACGCCTTCGGTGCCGGGGAGGAATTTTTCACTGTATCCGACAGCGTCGTCCTGGAACATTCGCTTCCTCGCGCGGTTGCGCCGGGAGATTTGTTTGAGTCCCAGATAATGCTCTTCAATAAGACGGGAGCTTCCCTCGACGTCGACCTTGAAGTGACGCTGGACGGACCTCTTTCTATAGCCGGAACGCGAACCGCTTCGGGAGACATGAGAAAAACCATGACAACGAGTCTTTCCCTGCCGGGGATTGATAGGGCGTTCGTCATTCCTCTTTCACTAGGCGCCGACGCGGGGTTTGGGGTGTCCAAAATCTCCGCTGTGGCGCGTTACCCCGGAGGGACAACCCGAGTGCTTACGGAAATGCCGGTTCGCCCTCCGTTTTCCAGTGTCACGGAAGGCGGCGGACTTGTCGTAAAGCCGAACGACGAGGCAAAAATACAACTTCCCAGCGATTTGATGCCGGGCACGCGGCGAGCAAGCGTGACCTTGTCCGGCCTTCCGGAGATTGGGATCACTGAAGCGCTCGATTTTTTGCTTTACTATCCCTATGGATGCCTTGAACAGACGACTTCTTCCGGGTGGGCGCTTCTCTCTCAGCCTGATCTGGTCAGAGCTATAGACCCGAATCTGGCGACCCTCTCCCAGATCGAGGCGGCGCTTGCGAAACGTATAGCCATCATTCAGTCTTTGCAGAACTACTACGGATCGTTCTCAATGTGGCCTGGTACCGGTGAGTCCAAGTGGGCCAGTGTTTTTGCGACTCATTTTTTAATCGCTTGTGAAAAACGCGGGGTCACTGTGCCGAAAGAGACTCTCTCCTCGGCAATGAACAACTTGAGGCTGTTGATTTCGTCCGTTCCGCAAGGATATACAGACACGTTATACTCGTCATCTCTGGGGCAGATGGCTTACGCCTCCTACGTAATTTCTCTTAAGGAGGAACCTCCCCTTGCATGGATGTCATATCTCAGGGATAACATTTCTTCTATTCCTGCGTACGGCCGTTATTTTCTTGCGGCGGCTTACGCGAGATCCGGTGAAAAAGCAGTCGCGCGCTCTATTTTGGGTGACAGTCTGCCCGCTCTAACGCCAAAAAATCAGCCTGAATCGGAAAAGCCTAATTTTGATTCCAGCACGAGAAACTTGGCGCTTTCTCTCCTGGCATGGAATGAGCTGGAACCTTCATCTGCCAATGCCGTAAACGCCGCGTCGAATTTGCTTGATTCCCTCAAGGGCAATAAATACCTCACAACCCAGGAATTAGGTTTCGCGCTTCCCGCGTTAGCGGATTTTTTTGCGCATAATTCCGCTTCAGGAACGGCAATTCTTGAACTACTCGGGCAGGGTGAAAATACTATAGCCGTAACAAGCCAAGACAAGGCAATAAGTTCTAGAATAGACGAACAAATGAATGAGCTAACCGTTAAAAATAACGGGACAGGAAATGGATACGTTTACTGGGTTGCAAACGGCGTTCCGTTAAAAGCGCCGTCTGCTCAGGACATGGGTATGCGCGTAAGTGTTCAGTATTTATCGTCCGATGGGAATACGCTTCCGTCCGCGCCAAGTGTCGCGCAGGGAGAACGTATACAGGGCCGGATAACAGTGGAGCCATTTTCCGGAGAAGTCAGGAATATAGCTATTTCCTTGCCTCTGGCCGGTGGTATCGAAATAGAAAATCCAAGGCTGATGGATCCCGCTGAAAATGATCCCTATTCTCAGGACGAAGAAATCTACGGGATGCACTATGAGATGAGAGACGATAGGCTGCTGGTTTTCCTTGAGAGAGTCGGCAAAAAGTTCACATGGAAATTTTCAATGCGAGCTGTCACGGTCGGGGAATTCACTCTCCCGCCAATATACGCGGAAGGAATGTATTCCCCGGGAATTAAAAGCATAGGCCCTACTTCATCGATTACCATAAAGAAGCGGTGACCTATCTTCATGAAAAGACATGGTTTTGTCAGTACCTTGAGATTTACCGCGGTTGGGGCGAGCGTCGTTATTATGGCGCTTGCCTTTTTCTGTCTGTTTTACCTGGAGACTCAAAGCGTTGATTCGAACAGCATAAAAAAGTTTGATGTTTCCCATTCTGTCCTCGATAGCAATGGAAAGATAATGAGCGCGTACCTTTCCGCAAGGGACGAGTGGTGTATTCCTGTTTCTCTCGATAAAATGGGGAGGTGGACAGAAGCAGTTGCAATCGCGGCTGAGGATAAACGCTTCTATAATCATCACGGAGTCGATCTTCTGGCGGTTACGCGAGCCACGTTCGATAATATTAAAGCCGGAAGAATTGTTTCGGGAGCTTCAACAATAACGACACAGCTAATACGCATTTCACATCCGAGGCCGCGCACATTCGTTGTGAAGTTAATAGAATTCTGGGCTGCGTTAAGGCTCGAAACTAAGTTCAGCAAGAGGGATATTTTAGAGATGTATCTTAACAGAGCGCCCTTTGGCGGAAACATTCGGGGCGTAGAAGCGGCGTCAATGGCTTACTTCAATAAAAGCGCAAACGCCCTTTCTCTTTCTGAAAGCGCCCTATTGATATCACTCGTGAAGTCCCCCAGTACCAGACGGCCGGATCGCTATGCCCAAAAAGCGAAAACCTCTCGCGATGCCCTTTTATCATATCTCTTGTCGAGAAATGTCATTTCCCAGGAAAACATGAAATTCGCAATTGCCGAACCTGTAGCGCAGTATAGATTCAACATGCCGCGCCGAAACGCTATGGCTTCAAAACACGCCTTAGAAAATTCAAGCGGTTCGGATGTGATAAGATCGACTATTAACGCTAAATACCAACAGATTCTGCGGGAAAATCTCGAAAGAGCGCTATCGCCTCTCCCCAATAAGATAACCGCGGCTGGGGTCATTGTGCATAACGAGAGCGCCCAAATATTGGCTTACATAGGAAACGCTCGTCATGGCCAGGCGCTGCCGACCGCGCAGGTCGATTGCGGCGACGCGCCGCGATCCCCCGGATCTACATTAAAACCGTTCGTTTATGCCAGAGCTTTTGAGACGGGCTTATTGACTCCGGCATCACTCTTATCCGACACGCCGATTTCGTTCAGCGGCAACGCGCCCCGTAATTATGATATGACGCACAGAGGAGCGGTGAGTGCAAGAACAGCCCTTTCTCTTTCGCTGAATACACCCTCCGTAAGAGTATTGAGGAAACTCGGATATTCAAAGATTCGATCGCTTTTTAATGAACTCGGGTTTTCGTATATCGACAAAGAAAGCTCACACTATACCGATTCGCTCGTTCTTGGCGGATGCGAAGTGACACTTCTCCAGCTCGCCGCGTCCTACAGAGCGCTTGCCGGCAGCGGGAAGTTTACTCCCTTGAAATGGACAAAAGACGGATCGTTAAAAGCGCGGGAGGTATTTTCAGTGGAAGCGGCATGGCTTACAGCGAACATCTTGCAGGACGAAAAGAGACTGACGCCGCTATATCAGCAAATATTTAAAGAAACCAACCGGATCATAGCCTTTAAAACTGGCACGTCTCATGGACTCAGGGATGCGTGGTCAGCTGGGTTTTCGAATAGTTTCACTGTCGTCGTCTGGTTCGGCGCGCCTGACGGAACCCCCGACGGCCGGCTTGTTGGCCTTGAGCTTGCCGCTCCAGCAATGTTGCATATTCTAAAGGAAATCTCGAGTGAAAGGGACGGAATAGAAGCGCCACGCCCTGCCGGAATCTATGCCAGAAAGGTTTGCTCGCTTTCTGGAGCGCCGGCGGGGAAATATTGTCCGCAAACGATTATGGATTTTGCAATAAAGGACGTTTCAGACGTATCGCTTTGCGATATTCATAAATTTTCGGGTGGTCGCATTGTAACGCAATTACCGAAGGAACTCGACGTATGGATGCAAACCAGAGGGCGATCAGATATCCCCTCTTCCGGGATAAAGATAACGCGTCCTTTTCAAAACAGAAAAATTATTATGCATGATAACGATAAAGGGACGGCTAAAGTACTTTTCGCTGCGGAGGGCCGACTCCCTCATTATTGGTATTTGGATGGTAAATTTTTATCCGCCGACACAACGGGCGGCGGGTTATTGGCAGATGTCCCGGCCGGCCGGCATAAGGTCAGCGTTCTTTCAGGCAGCGAGAGCGACGATCGCCAGTTTGAAATAATATCCGCAGACGTTACCGCAACGAAGGATGGATTAAAAGTTCTTGTTCCTGAAAAATAGCCGCTCAGGATAAGCGATTAAAAATTTAAGGTTTCACATGAAACATAAGCTATCGATACACCGCCGCATTTTATATCCTATCCCGCATTGGTGCCGTGATGTCAATTACCATCCGTACGCGTCATACGGAATCATGAGGCATGTTTTAACGGATAAAATTGACGAGTCGGAAAAAGTATCAGGGGGAAATAAGCGGTGTTTAAGAATTTTAATATAACCGAGAGCTTCCTAGGCTGTGCAAGATATTCCCCTGGGAATAAGGATTGTGTGTTTATAAATATTTTCGTATCAAAAAACGATATTGTGAAAGAGTAATTTATAGTTTCACATGGAACATCTGATTTCGAATTCTTAAACGCATCTCAAATTTATTTTTTTATGATTGGAGTATGTCGTAAATAAAAGACTTCGCGTCCGGGAAAAGCGAGTCAAGCTCGGCACCCAAAAAAGGCAATATTGAATCTGGAATAAGAACAGTCCCGGAAACGATCTCAGTGAATTCCGCTTTAAGAGATGAACAATCATCAAGGCATCGTTCAAGACGTGATGTGAAGATATTATAAAGATCATATGAACATTTAAAACGGAGAAGAGATTTTGGTTCGTCTGTGATGATAGTTGATTTTTCTATCGCCAAGAGCGTCGAATTTCCATATGCGGCAATCAGTCCTTTTACGCCAAGCTTTATCCCGCCGTAATATCGAGTGACGACTGCCATTATGTTTTGAAGGGAGTGTTTTTTAAGGGCACCTAAAATAGGTCTTCCGGCAGTTCCCGCTGGTTCTCCCGCGTCGGAAGAGTGTTCGATGACGGGGGATTCGAAAAACCTATATCCCCAGCAATAATGCGTGGCTTTAGGATATCGGGAAATAATGCCTTTTAGCGCGGCATCAAATTCAGGGCGATTGTCCACTTGCCTTAGCGAAGCTATAAATCGTGAACGTTGTACTGTTAACTCCACATCAATAGAGGAGACAATGGAAAGGAACTTTTGATTTGGTATTGTGTCGCTGTTTTTTGACTGAGCCATATCGCGGAACGTTTAAGTTGATAGTGATTTCTTATGAAGCAGGCTTTTCTGAGCAGTGCCAGGCTTCGGCGAGTTTTATCCTCGTATCGGAAAGGGCTTCGGGGAGGACTTTTGTCTCTGCGGTTACGGACATGAAATTAGTATCGCCTTTCCACCTGGGGACTACGTGGAGGTGTATGTGCTGGTCAATACCGGCACCCGCGACTTTCCCGAGGTTGATTCCTAGATTGAAGCCGTCGGGGTTCATGACGGATTTTAAAGCGTTTATCGAGTATTGCGAAAATGACAAGAGTTCAAGTTTTTCTTGATCCGAAAGAGAAGTCATCTCCGAGGTATGACGATATGGAGCGATTAGTATGTGTCCGTTGCTGTACGGAAACTTGTTTAGAAGAGCAAAACAAGTTTCCCCTCTTGCGATGATAAGGTTTTCAGCGTCATTGGCCAAAGTTGGATAAAAGCAAAAAATGCAACTTTCTTCATTACCGTTCTGCTTAGTTGAGTTTATGTATTCCATTCGCCACGGTGCCCTTAAGACGTCCATAATATTTGCCTCCATTTATTCCCGGGGGAATAATTCTTCAGAGTGTGTATCGATATACTCGATCAACATCTGGAGCTGCCATTTTTTGAGCCCTTTTATCTGTATGCCCATTCCCTTGCGCCCTCCATCTATTTTTAGCATCAGTTTATACGTATTTTTAAATCTTTCTATTTCGTCTTTATATTCAGAGAGCGTTTCGGCTTTTCTAGGGAATGCCGCGTCTATTTTAGCGGCGGCCGCTGATTGTTTAACGAGCAGTTCAAGCTGGCGCACGTTGAGGGATTTTTCTTTGGTAATGTTCGCGAATTCGATTATCTTGTCGGCGCTTGGAAGCGCTAACAGGGCTCTCGCGTGTCCTTCTGTTATCTCGGCGTTCTCCAGCATCATAATGACTTTTTCAGGGAGTTGAAGAAGCCTTAACTTGTTTGTGACCGAGGTTCTGCTGAAACCTATTTTTTTTGCTATCTCTTCATGGGTTACTGACAGCTTTGACAATATTTCCTGAATGCCTTGAGCTATTTCAATCGCGTTCAAGTCTTCCCTCTGGAGATTTTCAACAAGAGCAAGCTCCATAGCCTGGCTGTCTGTAATGTCGAGAATTCTTACCGGGATTTCATTAAGGCCGGCTTTTTGAGCTGCCCTCCAGCGCCTTTCTCCCGCTATGATCTGGTAACCCGACTGCGCGCGGCGGACTAAAACTGGCTGTATGATGCCATGTTCTTTGATAGATGCCGCGAGGTTATCCAGGGATTCCTCGTTCATTGCCTTTCTTGGCTGAAATGGGTTAGGGAAAAGGCTATTTTTATCGACAAGCTCCTGTGGGATTTTTAAATCGTCAACCGGCTCATCTACTATGGCAGATACCCTTTCGAGTTCTTCGGATTCCGTAGGTATGAGGGAGGAAAGCCCTTTCCCTAATCCTCTTTGCTTTGCCATCTTTTAAGTGCCTCCTTAGCAAATTTATTATACGCCGTGCTGCCAGGGCTGTCAGAGTCGTAATACTGTATTGGCATACCGTGGCTTGGCGCTTCGCTTATTCTGACGTTGCGGGGGATAGTGTTCTTGTAGACTTTATCGCCGAAGCGGGACTTTACTTCTGTCGCGACATCTTTTGACAGGCGCGTCCTTGAGTCGTACATCGTCATAAGAAGCCCGTCCAAGGCAAGAGTCGCGTTTAAATGAGATCTTACGAGTTCGATTGTGTTCATGAGCTGTGATAGGCCTTCGAGAGCGTAGTATTCACACTGTATCGGCACGATTATCGATTCAGCGGCTACAAGGGAATTAAGCGTCAGCAAACCGAGGGAAGGGGGGCAGTCGATAATGACGTGCTGAAAGGAATTTTGTTGTCTTAGCGCCTTTTTCAGCCTTGTCTCGCGGCTAATTGCAGAGACAAGCTCAATTTCGGCGCCAGCTAAGTCAATTATAGCCGGAATTATTGAAACTCCTTTCCATGCCGTAGCAATCACGCAGTCATCGAGCGGAGCATTGTCGATTAAAAGATCGTAGATGCTTGATTCGAGGGATTTCCGTTCAATCCCCACGCCGCTTGTGCTGTTGGCCTGAGGATCCATGTCCACCAATAGAACCTTTTTGCCAAGAAGCCCAAGACCGGCGCAAAGATTTACACAAGTGGAAGTCTTGCCGACGCCACCTTTTTGGTTCGCGATCGCCGTAATTCTCACCATAGCACCTCCCAGAAGAGTTGGGCATATTATAGCCCTTCGGGATAAAAATGACGAGTTTTTTGCAAAATATTAGGCAGCGAATGCGAAAATAAATCAATGCATTTTTACACAATTATAGGACTGTTCAAATATGGTGAGCGATGATAAGATTTATTCGTAAAGTCTAGAACAGTTTTACGCAGGAGGTCAGTCATGCCGGCACGCATTAAAACGAAAGTGATTTCGAGTCTAGCAATATCCGCGGCGATATTTTGCGGAATAGTTTATCTTGTCTTAGCCAGAACCACGTTTTATGCTGGCCTCGTCGTTCAGAAAGTAGCTGACGCCTTTACCGAAGCCGGAGGATATTCGCTTGAAATCGCTTCCATTGCGGGCAATCCTATCACAGGCGTGGAAGGGCGCGATATTCGTATAATCCATGAAGGAGTTCTCATAGCCAAAGCTGATGAGATCGACATTCGCCCGATGCTATCCTCGGTGCTTACCGCAAACCCTAAACTCTCCATTCTGGCGCTTCGAAGGTTGACCGCTGATTTCGATACAATATCTGCCCATTTACCGGCGCAAAGCGAAGAATCTTCCCGGCCTCCAGCGTTAGAGACGCTTGCACTGTACGATTCTTTACTTTCGACGCCCTGGGGAGAAGCGGAGCTCAGTCGCTTGCTGGTCACAATCGATGATAACAGATATAGCATCTCTTATGATGGAAAGTTCAGGGATTCCGATGCGTCGGTCACGCTTTCGGCGGTCACGCTTCCGCAGTCTTCAGAGATATCCGGCCTTGAGGCTGAGTGGAATGGGATGAGCGTGGCGGCGGAAGGTATTGTCGCGCCATTTGTAAGCCTCGATTGCGCGATAGGGAATCTGGATGTCGCTAAAGCAGCGGAGATCCTCCCGTCCATAA
Source organism: Synergistaceae bacterium (assembly GCA_031257775.1). Taxonomy (GTDB): domain Bacteria; phylum Synergistota; class Synergistia; order Synergistales; family Synergistaceae; genus JAIRNC01. Next base: position 30,278 of record JAIROA010000062.1, on the reverse strand, counting down.
AGGACGCGGGAATGGAGGGCGTGTTTGACACGAATTTAAGGATCTCGTCCCGAGAAGGGCTCCACGTGGCTGGCAAATTGACTTCGGAAAGAGGCGCCATTCGGGAAATACCTTATGACAGCCTTGCCGCTCGCTATGCTTACTCGGACGGGTTCTTGACATTAAGCGATGTGATGACGAGCGTTTATGACACGCCGCTCGTAGGCGGTGCCTCGATAGATATTTCCAAGACCGATAAGCCTGAATTGGATTTAAAATTCGTCGCTAAAAACCTGAATATTAATAATATTACAAATAAATATCCGTGGTTAGAAGGAATTAATGGCATTATTGACTTGATTTCTTGCGATATAAGCGGCCCTTCCGATTCTTTGTCGGGCCCGATTGGCATATACGCTTCCAGGGTGAACGCCTTCGACTTTGATTTTGAGAAAATCGCCGCCAGGATCGACTTGAAAAACACCTATCAGATGCGTCTGTCTTTTTTTAGCAGAGCCCTAGGTGCCGAAGTGAGGGCAAACGGAGACATCGCCATCGCTCCTGAAACGGCTCTTGATTTAAACATAGGAGCGCAGCCCATTTCCGTTGAATCTATCGCGGGGAAATATCCTGAAATCAAGAATACCGGCGCATCGGGCGATCTCAGCCTTAGCGCTAAGGTTAAAGGGCCAGTGCGGGATCTCGTCATTTCCGGGGCAGTTGCCGCTGATGCCCTTGCGGTAAGCGGCGATATTAATCTCCAGAAGGTATCGTCTGAATTCGAATATTCAAACAGCGGGCTTTTGATAAAAGGCATCAGCGCCCAATGGGACGGGGCTAATTTTACTGCCTCCGGCGATCAGCCCATTCAGCTTGCGGCTTTAGGCGGAGCTTCTCAGGGATCGTTGAAATTCACCGGGAAAATATCCGATCTAAGCCTTTCCTCGCTCTATGTTCTAGCTCCACAGCTTCGCGGACTTGGAATCGACGGCGTTCTTTCAGCGAATTGGAGCTTGAGCGGGAAGCCTTCTGATCCATCGGCCTCAGCCGACATAAATATCCCGTCGCTTGCCGTAAGCGGACAGAATCTATCTGACTTCACCGCGGCATTAAGCTACCAGACTAGCTCGCTCGATATAATTTCCTCATCTTGCTCTTTCGGCAGTGCAAAGCTCTCCGCAGGAGGCTTCGTAAAACTTCCCGCGGAAACCTCTCCATTGGAGTACAATATAAAAGGAAGCTTTTATGGAGTGGAGGCATCTTTGCTCAAGGAAAACGGCTTGATATCAGAGGATATCGGCGGCGCGCTGGCAGGGGATTTCAGGCTCTGGGATGATAAAAACAGCACAGGGGCGAGGGTGTTCCTACGTGACTCGAAGCTCTCCTACAGCAATCTGAATTTTTCTGAGATCAATGGTTCTGCCGCGCTGGTTGATGGCGTGTTGACGTTCGAAAAGCTTAGAAGCCGAATGAATATCGGCAATCTGAGCATAAGCGGGACAGTTGCGAACCTTCCTGGGCCCGGAAACTGGAGCTTCGATAATATTGCTCCGGATGGGCTTCCTATAGATATAAAGGTAACGGGATCTAGCGCGGACATAGGGAGAATATCAAGGCTATTTATGCCGGAGTCTCGCGGATATCAAGGTTTTCTGAACGCCAGCGCCGATATAACCGGAACACTGGCCGACCCAAAATTTAAAGCAGACGGCTTCCTTTACGGCGTCAATGCATTTGGCCTATTTTTGCCATTTATACGTGTTGAGTCCTTTAGCGGCGATATGGATGAGATTCACATACCCAAGGCGAGGGCTGTGGTGGGGAGAGGGCTCATTAGTGCCGACGCTGACCTGGTGAAATCTGGCGACGAGTGGATTGGCACCGTTAGCGCAACAGGGCGTGGCGTGGATATTAGAAGCCTTATGGCACCGCTAGACTATGAGAGAAAAATAGATATAGCCGGAAGCCTCGACTTTGATTTTGCGGGAAGAGGCGGCATCAATTCCTTTGAAGGAGAAGGGAAAGCTGTGATTCCAAAGCTTTCCGTAATGGGCGTTAAGCTTTCTGAATTGCAGGCGCCATTCTGGGTCGGGGATGGTTACGTTTTTATTGAGGATTCATCTGCTTTGGCCTATGGGGGAAAGGTAAACGCGCAGCTAGCAAAGGACATACAAATGTCTGACTGGGGAGGCACTCTGTACATTAAAAGCGCTGATACCGCGCCCGCGTTGATGGATCTTGTTCCTGACTCACAGGGCTTAGTTAGCGGCAGCGTGGATCTGCGCATCCATCTTGCCGGCAACACCAAGAGAACTAGCATGTTGAATGGCGATGGGAGCATTGAGATTAGGAACGGGGAAGTCTCTGGCTTTAGCGGCGCTGCGGCGGTCTCGAAGCTCCTTGGCGGAAAACCTCTTCGTTTCGATGTGTTGAACGCTTCTTTTTCCGTGGATGGTAAAAACATATATCTTCTGCCTGGAAGCCGTGTTGCCGCACCGAAAGCAGATCCTGTTTTCAAGTATATCATGGCAGACGGCAGCATTTCGATGGAGAAAGATTTAAATCTTTTCTGTGTTGGGAACGTCAACATCAGGGCGCTCAACAGCTTCGTCGGAGGCATGCGCGGACTTGTCTCCTCTGCAATGGATCAAGGCACATCCGGCTTGACTTTCCAGAACTTCCTTGGCGGAGCGATAACAGGTCTCACGAAAGATGAGTTTAGGGATGTTAGCCTGTCGGTGATAGCGTCTTCATCTGATGTTTCTTTTGAAAAAGTAATGATTGCCGAGCCAGCGAAGAACGATCTGTCTCCCGCGCTTAACGAAGCGGAGCAGAGGAGAGAAAAAAATGACGAAATGTTAAGGCTCAATTTGGAATTCCCTGTCGGTCCAGGAGGCGATGGACATAGCAACGGTATCGGAAGCCAAATAGGAGGGCAGGTGTTAGAACACGCGCTAAACGGTCTTTTGTCGTTCTAAAAATTACATGGCTATATAGTTTGCGCGACAGAAGACGCTGAGTTATCGAACGAGTGTGGCGAATTAGCTCAGGATAGAGATGTATGAGCGATCCGATTCGCGTAACGAGTCGGGAACTCAGCGTCTTGGCAGCCTTCTGATGTAACCCGATAGCCATAAAAATTATTCCCGGGGAATATTACGTGTTGGCAATTCGCGGCTACTCAAGAGGGAAGGCGACTTTTCGGTTATTTGTCCCTGTCGTGAACAGTTCCCATGGGATATCGTAAATATATTCCAGTATCCTTCCATCCACATCGCCTGATGCTCTGTCTGATATAATCGTCCCCTCCTTTAGGAAAATAAGCCTGTCTGTGGCCAGCATGGCAAGGTTCATGTCGTGTATGGCCGCAATGACTATCTTTCCTTCATCCGCAAGCTCTCTTGCGACGCGCATTATATTGAGGGAGTATTTAGGATCAAGAGCTGCGGTTGGCTCGTCTAAGAGCAAAACCGGCGTGTCCTGGGCAAGAGCCCTTGCTATCGCGACCCTTGCGCTTTCGCCTCCTGACAGCTCTGTGACTATTCTTTTCTCAAACCCCTCCAGAGAAAGCCTCCGCATGGAAATGCGGGCTATTTCAATATCCTGGGCGCTGTAGTTTTCAAACCGCCTTAGATGCGGATATCGCCCCATAAGCACGCTTTCAAGGACAGTATAGGCAGCGGCGAAATGCTCGCTCTGGGTGACATGCGCGAATATTCGGGCGCGCTCCTTCGTTTTTAACGGCTCTGTGTCCTTCCCGTCGAAAGTGATTCGTCCCGCGTCATTCTTGATTATGCCGCTTATTGCCCTGAGCAGTGTGCTTTTCCCGCTGCCGTTCGGCCCGAGAATGCCTATAATTTCTCCGCCATTTGCGGTAAATGACATCGCGCCTCCCTTTAATATCTCCTTATAGCCGAGATAAACGGAGAGGGAATCTATAGAAAGAATCATTTGATCAGCCTCGATTCCAAAGAATGGCGCAGAAGACGGGACCGCCGATCAATACGGTCAGAACTCCCGCTGGTATTTCGTTCAACATTTTGGCTAATGTATCAGCAGCGCAGAGAAGAGCGCCTCCGCCTATGAGTGAGAGGGGGATGAGGCTTCTGTGCGATGGGCCAAATAATATTCTCAAGATATGCGGGATCACAAGACCGACAAAGCCAATGATCCCGAACCGGCTGACGACGAACGATACCGCAAAGGAGGCGCTGCCAAGGATTAAAAGCCGCCTCGTGGATAGGTCGAGCCCCAATGAAGCCGCGTTTGTGCCGGACGCCATAATATCCATCTCGTTCATATTTGATGCGCAGAAGAGCAGCAGCACGAAAAGCCCTAACGTGAGCGGAAACACGTCAAGCCAGTTTGCGGCAGAAAAACTTCCCATAAGCCATATAACAATGACGGATACCCTGTCACCGGCGAGTGCTTTTAGGAATGTCAATCCGGCGCTAAGTATGCTGCCCACGATGACCCCGGCAAGGATAATTCTCGATATGTCAGGGGCGTTTTTTCTCTCGCCGAGAATCCACACGATAAATAGCGACGCTATGCTGCCGGCGAATGCCGCAGCACTCACCCCAGGCAAACCGGCTATGATCGCGCATGCGGCACCAAATGCCGCTCCGGAAGCAACGCCAAGCGTATATGGTTCAGCTAGGGGATTGCGTAGGACAGATTGATACGCTACCCCGGAAGCGGCTAACACTGCGCCCGAGATGATAGTCGACAGGACACGGGGAAACCTTATCTGCCAGACGACGCTTTGCAGGAAAACATCGTCTGTTTTGCCAAACGGGCCGAGCATGAGCATTCCAAATAGTTTGTCGAGCGTTACCTCCACGTCGCCCATATATAGCCCGAAGGCGGCGGAAATTAGCAAAAACAGCGATAAAACTAAATAACCCCACATCGGCCGAACGCGATGCGTTCCTAACCGGATCATGCGGCGTTTTTAGCGGATACCTTGGCGTAAAGGGCATTCGTCCTTTCGATCACGGCGCTTACAGGGATTCCTGGCTTTGCTGAGTAAAGGACGGATCCTCCGGTGCCTGCCTTGTCCTTGACGTAACCGCGCTCGGCGTCCGCCAGAGAAGTAAGCGGCGCTATTTCTGGACTGGTGCCGGCAGCTGGGCACCCTGGGATTTTCGATATTTCGGTGCCGCTGGTGAGCAAATAAAACAACTTTGTAGCCTCCGTTCGCCTTATTATTGAGAAAAACAAGTGATATTTATGAGCGCTTTGGATAAATTTTGAAAATAAGGTGCTTTTCTTGCTATTTTAAATATTGATTTAGCTTTTTAACGCCCTGAAATTCGCAAAAACCTCTTGTATTTTTTGCTCAGTCTGGCGTAGAATCGGACATTATAGATTAATAATTTAACGACGTAATTTTATCATAACAATATAATAATATCTCTAGGTTCATTGGCAGGTGGGGCAAAGATGGCAAAAAAATTGGCGCCAACAAGGGGAAACCTCGTAAAGCTCGAAAAGTCCGTCAGGCAAGCTAAGAGTGGCCATGACCTGCTTGAGCAAAAGAGGCAGGTGCTTATGATGGAGCTGGTTTCGCACATAGACACGGCGAAAAATATTCAAAAGGACGTGTCGGATGTTTTCGCGAAGGCTTACAGGGCCCTTGAAAGGGCGAACCTCTCGCTCGGGATCGACACGGTGGAGGATATTGCCAATTCAGTCCCGCTGACGAGAGAAATAATAGTTCGCTTACGCTCTGTCATGGGGGTGGAGATACCGGATATTGACGAGCTTGACGAATCTGTCAAGCCAAGTTACTCATTTTATGGCTCAACGAGCGCTATGGACGAAGCGTATAGGTCATTCAGGCAGGTTCTCATGATCTTGGCAAAACTAGCCGAGGTCGAGACGAGCGTATACCGCTTGGCTGTGCAGATTAGGAAGACCCACAGGAGGGTGAACGCGCTCGAAAAGGTGGTTATCCCTTCAAGCATCGCGGAATCTGTTTTTATTAACGGTGTTCTGGAGGAAGGCGACCGAGAGGACTTCGTAAGGATGAAAATTGCCAAGCAAGGCAGGGAAAATAAGCCAGCTAACCGCAACATAGTTAAAGCATGACGGGGGTGTGACGGATGAGCGCGGTGCAGGAAGTACTGACAGTGCTGTTAGGCGCGGAAAGCGAGGCGAAGAGGGTTGTAGAGGAGGCTAAAAGGGAGTCTGCTTCAGTGCTTAGGACGACTCAGGACATTTTCATCCCGAACAGGGAAAACAGGATGTCTTCCGTCCGAGAGCAGGCCAAAGGCCTTATGCAGAACGCCTTGACCGGAGCGGAAGCTGAAGCCAGGCAAATTCTGGATTTTGGCAGGGAAGAGCGTGATCGCGTAAACAAACGTTTCCAGGAAAACGTCGATACCGTCGTGGCGACCGTTCTGGCGGAGACAGTGGACAGCATTCTGGCCGGAGGCGCGTAGTTTGTCTTTCGCGTCACTCGGCGAGAGGGTTTCAATAGGGGTCAAGGCGAGGGTGCTTTATAGCAGACTCCTGACGGCTGATGATTATCTGATGCTTCTTGACAGCGAAAGCGTGCCTCAGGCATTGGAAAAACTGAAGTCGACCGCGTATGGGGAATTTTTGGTTTCCCTCACCAGCGAAAGCCACAGGCATGAGATAGAGGCCGCCGTGAAGTCGACGCTGATCCGCCATGCCGAGAATTTCATGCTTCACCTGGGAAACCCGAGGAATAGGCTTTTTAAAGCGTGGTTCTCGCTGTTCGAGGCTGAAAACCTGAAAAGCGTCTTCCGGAACCTCATGGCGGGGCGCTCATCGAGGGATGATTTGAGGCGAAGGCTCTATCCGATCACGGCGACTAAGATATCGCTTGAGAAGCTTTTGCTCTCGAAAAGCTTCTCGGATGTGGCCGACACGCTGCGCGGTACCCGCTTTTACAAGGTGCTGGCCGAACCGCTTCGCAGGCTGGCTTCAGGCGACGATACATCGCTTTTCCCAGCGGAGATGGCTCTTGATTCCTTCGTAGAATCTGCGATTTTTAAGGCTCTTGGCAGATTTGAGCCCGAAGAGCGCAATGTCCTTCTGCCGATTTTTGGCACCAGGGTCGATTCGTACAATCTTTACAGCCTATATCGGGCGATTGTTTTTTACGAACTTACTCCAGAGGAAACGCTGAACAGGCTTCTTCCAGTCCGTTATAGAATTTCACTTGCGATGTTGCGCGAGGCGGTTCGCTTTGAATCGTTCGAGGTGCTTGCGTCGTTCATCAAGGAGCGCCTCCCGGCCTACGCCGCGCTTCTTGAGGGCGCGGAAAACCCAGAGGAAACACAGCTCGTCCTTGAGCGGAATTTCAAGAGATACATATATATACAGGCACGGAAGGTCTTTAGCAGCGGATCTCCTGATTTTCATACGGCGATGGCATATTTTATTTTAAGAAATTCTGAAATCGCCGATATAACAAGAGTAATTGAGTGCGTGCGCTATGGATATGACAAGCGAAAGGCCGCAGCGTACCTTGTGATGCCAGTCGCTTTTGGAGGTGAATCTGAATGGCGATACTGAAAATGGTTGCACTGACTATGGTTGGCCCTCACGATGAGATGGAGCCGGTCGCGCGGCAGATGGTTCTATCGGGAGGTTTTCAGCCTCTGCCGCTCGATTACCTGGTAAATGACAGGAGCTTGAGGGCAAGGATCACTACAGAGTCGGAGAACCCATACGACGATCTTCTGAATAAAATGACCATGCTGTGGAGGATAGCGGGCGAGACGATGCCCGAACCTGTCCCGGTGCCGCTTGGCAAGGATTTCAACTTGCAGGAGGCGCAAAGGATGGTTGAGCAGACGACCGGTCAGCTGGAGATATGGGAGAGCCGCAAAGAGTTTCTGACCGAGGAGCTTGAAATGCTCGAGGCGGCCCGAATATACATCATGGCCCTCACAAATCTGCGGATGAAGCCTAGTGAGCTTGCCGCGGCGCGCTTTGCGACCGCGCATTTCGGGTGCCTGGCGCAGGAGAATTTCGTCAGGCTGAACGAGTCGATCGTGGATGCCCCGATCCTGGCCCTGGAGCTTTTAAACTCCAAAGGCATGGTATGGGCGCTCGTCTTCACGGTTCCCGCCTATGCGGAGGGCACAAAGAAAATATTGGACGCTGTCTACTTCAAGGAATTCTCCCTTCAGGATGTCGCCGAGCATTTTTCAAAGGACGACCCGCTTGGGCAGATAGAACAGAGCATCGAGTTTCACAAACGCTCTATAAATGATCTGGAAGAATCGGCTCTTAGCATATTGAAGGATAACCGGTCTCAGTGCGAGGAACTGTTTTCAAGGCTTTATACCATGCAGCGGGTATACGACCTCTGCAAGGGCAGGGGCGAGGTGTGCGGTATGTATATCCTCTCTGGCTGGATACCGGAGGATACTTACGATGCCGTCAGGAAAACGATAGGGAATGACGCGCCTCTTTCTGCCATCATCGTAGAGCAGGTGAGCGATATACCGTTCACTGGCGTCCGCGTGCCGACGCTGCTCCGCAATAACAAGCTTGTGCAGGCCTTTCAGTCTATCGTAGCGATGTACAGCGTTCCGTCTTACGGCGAAGTCGACCCGGCGCCGTTTGTGGCATTTACGTTCATCCTGTTTTTCGGGTTCATGTTCGGCGACGTCGGGCACGCGATATTGCTTTTCCTAGCCGCGAGCTACCTGGATAAAAAACGTATTTTAAACAGATCCCTCGCCTATGTCATGAAGTGCGCGTCCTGCAGCGCTTTCATATTTGGCCTTCTTTACGGAAGCGTGATGGGTGTGGAGGGCTTTTTCTTCAAGCCTCTATGGCTATCGCCTATGCACAATACGGGATTGCTCTTCTCGATCGCCATTATCGCCGGCGTCGTTATGATAAGCGCCGGGATGATCCTGAACATGATATCCCGTTACAGGGACAAGGACTTCGGACGGCTTCTCTTTGACGGGCAGGGGCTTGCCGGGCTTTTGGTCTATTGGGGAGCGGCGGGGGCGATCTGCATATCCATATTCGATTTGCCTCTTCCTTTTTCAGTAAGCTATCTCTGGTACGCGATCTTAGGGCTTGTGATCCTGACGCTCTTCAGGGATACCTTGGCAAGGACGCTTCTGCACCAGAAAGCGGAGGAGGAGTCCGCCACGCTCAAGATATTCGAGGTGCTTCATAACCTCATGAACTACTTTACGAACACGGCTTCTTTCGTGAGGCTGGCGGCGTTCGCGCTGAATCATGTCGCTCTCTCGATGGCTGTGCTCATACTTGCGGGGATGCTTGAAAGGCTGCCTGGCGGACTATTTTTAAAGGCCCTTTTGTTTGTGCTGGGCAATATATTCATAGTATGCCTGGAGGGGCTGATAGTTTTCATACAGGTGCTGCGCCTTGAATATTATGAGTTTTTCAGCAAATTCTACCGGGGCGGCGGAAACGTTTTCAAGCCTGTCACATGGAAGAAAGACAAGGGCTTCCAGCGCGTTCAGGGCACCATAAAATAAAGCAAACACTGCCGACATAAGCGCTATAAGAAAAATTAAGGGGAGATGATGTTTGTGGTCGGGTTGTTTTTAAGCACTGCCACAGTGGCTGGCACGATAGGGCTGGGGGTTTTGATGAGGAAAACGGGTTTTAGGGGCGGCAAGGGGCTCTTTGCCGCGATTGTCGCGCTATCGTTTTGCCTCCTTGTGGCTGGCGCGATTGTCCCGCTGGCTTCAGCGCCGGCATTTGCCGCCGATGCGGCATCCTCGGCCCCCGTTGACGCTTCTAACAATGGGTTAGGGTTTCTCGGAATGGCGCTTGCGACCGGGCTTGCCTGCATTGGTGCCGGCATTGCTGTCGGAAGCGTCGGTTCAGCCGCGCTTGGCCTCGTCGGCGAACAGCCGGGAGCGATAGGGACTACGCTCATTTACGTGGGCCTCGCGGAAGGCGTAGCAATCTACGGCATCGTTATTTCGATAATCATATTGAGCAAGCTGGCTTAGGTCTGCGGCCGTGCGAGCGTATCTCATCAGCGACAATCACGACACTCTTGTCGGCATGAGGCTTGCCGGCATAGAGGGCGTGGTGGTTCACGGGTACGACGAAACGTCGCGTGCCATGAAGGAAGTGCTGGTCGAAAGCGATGTGGCGATCCTCGCGATTACGGAGAAGGCAGCCGCGCTTGTTCCGGAGATCATGCAGAATCTGCGCGAACACGGCGACTTGCCGATAGTTGTCGAGATACCTGACAGACACGGCACAAAACGCGGTTCCGACTTTCTCACGAGATATGTAAGGGACGCTATCGGGGTGAAGATGGAATGAACGAGACGACGAGCGAAAAAATTTCCGTATTGCAGAGCCTTATACTGCAGAATGCCAGCTCTCAAAAATTTGAGCTTGCTGAGGGCGCAAGGAAGGAATCGGAATCATGGCTGGCGAGCGAAATGTCGAAATTGGACAGGGAGACGGCAATGATTCTGGCAGACGCAAAGAAGAGAGCCGAGGATGTTCATCGTAGGCAGATACTGGCCGCTGAGCGCCAGAAGTCCACTGAAGCGCTTCGCCAGCAGAACAGGTTGCTGCAGCAGGCGCTAAAACAGTTTCTCGACGGGCTGGTCAAACTGAGGGATCGCTCCGACTACGTCAATATATTGACCGCCCTCGCGTTGGATGGCGCGCGCAGACTGGAGGGCTTCGAGCCGGTGAAGCTTCGCCTTGCCGCGATAGACGGACGCTTTGGCGATGAGGTAGCTGCCGAGGTGAACGCTAAATTTCCGCAGGCTGGGATGGAATTTTCACATGAGCCTGCTCCAATATTAGGCGGATGCTGGATTATCTCATCTGACGGCAGACGCCAGATAAACTCCGACTGGCAGTCGCGGACGCAGGAAGTTTCGGATACACTGGCCGACCGGCTCCTGGCCATGCTGTGAAGGGGGAGTTTTTATTGGATAATGACGATGCCCGGCTCGGGCGGGTCGCTATGATAAACGGGCCTGTCATAAATGCCGAAGGTATGCGGAATTTCGCCATGCGGGAAATGGTGCATATAGGCGAAAAGCGCCTGTTGGGCGAGATAATCCGCATGAATGGCGACTCGGCCACCATACAGGTATACGAAGACACCCAGGGCATGAAAGTAGGCGAGGAGATCGAGGGCTCGGGCGAGCCGCTATCCGTGTCTTTAGGCCCCGGCCTTATCGGGGGCTTTTTCGACGGCATCGGACGTCCCCTCGGAGCGCTTCTGGACAAAGAGGGGATGTATATAACGCCCGGGGTTGAAGTCCCTATGATAGACCCGGAAAAAGCCTGGGAGATCACGCCGGTCGCGAAAGCCGGAGAGGTGGCCACTGCGGGAACGCTTATCGCCACGGTACAGGAGACGGGGCTGGTCCTTCATAGGGTGATCTGCCCGTCAAATATCGAGGGCGAGCTGACCTGGGTCGTCCCTGAGGGGCGCATAACGAGCGGCGAGGTGGCGGCTAAAGTGCGGGTCGCCTCGGGGAAAATTTTGGATGTGCCTTTGACACAGCGCTGGCCTGTGCGTATGCCGCGCCCGTACAGGCAGCGGTTGCTTCCGGACGAGCCGCTTGTAACAGGGCAGAGGGTCATCGATGGGCTGTTCCCGATAGCGAAGGGCGGGACCGCCGCCATACCCGGAGGATTTGGCACAGGCAAGACCGTCACTCAGCATCAGCTTGCCAAATGGAGCGAAGCGCAGATCGTGGTTTATATAGGCTGCGGCGAGCGCGGCAACGAGATGACGGACGTGCTCGAGCAGTTCCCCGTCCTTGAGGATCCAAGATCGGGCAGGCCGCTGATGGAGCGGACGATACTTGTGGCGAACACGTCGAACATGCCGGTCGCGGCAAGGGAGGCATCTATTTACACAGGGATAACCATAGCGGAGTATTTCAGAGACATGGGCTACGACGTCGCTTTAATGGCCGATTCGACTTCCCGCTGGGCGGAGGCGCTTCGCGAGATATCCGGGCGGCTTGAGGAGATACCGGCTGAGGAGGGCTTTCCGGCCTATCTTCCGTCGCGCCTCGCGGAGTTTTACGAACGCGCCGGAAGGGTCGTAACGCAGTACGGTGAAAATGGCAGCGTATCAATAATAGGCGCCGTGTCGCCTCCGGGCGGGGACTTTACCGAGCCGGTGACGCGTCACACGAAGCGGTTCATACGCTGTTTCTGGGGGCTCGATAAAAACCTTGCAAACGCCCGCCACTTCCCGGCAATTTCGTGGCTCGACTCATACAGCGAGTACGCCAAGGAAGTGGAGGAATGGTTCGAGGGCAACGTTGAGCCGCGATGGGGAGAGCTGAGGGAAAAATCGCGGGCCATTCTCCTTGAGGACGAAAAAATCCAGCAGGTCATCAGGCTTGTCGGAGAGGATGTCCTCCCTGATGACCAGAGACTGCTTGCCTACACCGCGTTTCTCGTCAAAAACGGGTATCTTCAGCAGGCCGCCTTCGGGTCGGATTCATATTCTCCGCCATCGAAGGGCTTTGCCATACTCGATTTAATAATGTACTTTTACGACAGGGGAATGGAGCTGGTGAGGCAGGGCGTTCCCATATCCCTCATAAGGCAAAGCGACGCTGTGGAAAACCTCGTTCATTTAAGGGAGATACCGTCTGAGGACAAATCGTCGTTCGATGATGCCCGGGCAAAGCTCGATGCCCACCTGAACAGAGTGGAGACAGAGCGTACCAGGGAACAGGGGGGTGCATAGATAATGCCTTTGTCCGAATATATCGGAATAAGCGAGGTCAATGGGCCATTCATACTGCTTGAAAGCACCCCGGACGCTTTTTTGGGCGAGCTGGTGGATGTCTGCGTCCCTAGCGGAAAAGCAAGGCGCGGGCGCGTAATATCGCTCTCCGAGAAAGCCACGCTCGTACAGGTTTTCGGGGGCACGGACAGCCTCGTTCCGAACGAAACGAGAGTCCGCTTCCTTGACAGGGCTCTTGAGATTCAGCTTGCGCCAAATATCATCGGGCGCACCTTTAATGGCTTAGGCGAGCCTACTGACGGCTGCGGCCCGGTCTTTGGAGGCCGCCGGGTCAACGCGAACGGGATGCCGCTCAACCCGATGGCCCGGCAGTACCCGAAGGATTTCATCCACACAGGCATATCGGCGATCGACACGCTTACGACGCTGATCCGCGGGCAAAAGCTGCCGATATTCTCAGGCAACGGCTTGCCGCATAACCAGCTGGCGGTTCAGATAGCGCGTCAGGCGAGGCTCATGACCTCAGAGAATTTCGCGGTCGTCTTTGCCGGGATCGGCATAAAGCACGACGACGCGGAGTTCTTCCTTCGGGAGCTTTCGGAGAAGGGGAGATCGAACAACATCGTGACGTTCCTCAACCTGGCCGACGATCCTGTAATTGAGCGCATCGCGACGCCGCGCATGGCGCTGTCCGCCGCCGAATATATGGCATATGAGCTGGGAATGCACGTCCTGGTCGTCATAACGGATATGACGAGCTATTGCGAGGCGTTACGCGAGCTTGGCGTCGCGGCCGGCGAAGTCCCGAGCCGCAAAGGCTACCCAGCGTACCTTTACAGCGATCTCGCGTCTTTATACGAGAGGGCGGGCGTCGTGCGCGGTGTTTCCGGCAGCGTGACGCAGATCCCCATACTGACGATGCCGAACGATGACATAACCCACCCGATCCCGGATCTCACCGGCTTCATAACAGAGGGGCAGATAGTCTTGAGCCGCGATCTCGACGGGAAGGGCATATACCCGCCCATAGACGTCCTCACAAGCCTTTCGCGTCTTATGAAGGACGGGATCGGAAAGGGCTTCACGCGCGACGATCACCCTGGGGTAGCGAGTCAGCTCTTTGCCTCATACAGCCGTGTGCAGGACGTGCGCTCGCTCGCGGGCGTCGTCGGCGAGGACGAGCTGTCAAAGACGGACAAGCTCTCCCTTGAATTTGGAGGGCTTTTCGAGAACAAATTCCTGCGGCAGGGCGGCGATGAGGATCGCGAGATCGGATTTTCCCTCGACATGTCATGGGAAATTCTGGGGACTCTCCCGAGAGGAGACCTGACTCGGGTATCTCTTGACGAGATTAAAGAACACATAAAGGAAAATCCATAAAGGATAATCTATTCAGTGCAAAAAGCGGGGCTGTCCGAATCGGACGGGTCCCGCTTTTTTTGAATATCGCAAACGTAACTGGCCGTTGTTAAAGGTCAGTCTACCTTGAACCCCTGTTCCCTGTAGAATCTGGCAGCGCCTGGATGGAGCGGCACGGTGAGCCCGCTAAGGGCTGTCTGCAGCGTTATCTCCCTGCCCTTGGCGTGAGCGGCGTGAACGTCGGCTATGTTCGTAAACATGGCCTTAGTGAACTCGTATACGACCTCCTCGGGGATCTCGTCGTGGGTGATGAGCATCGCCATGACGGCTGGCGTCGTGATGTCCTTGTCAACGCCTCTGTATGTGCCCGCCGGAATTGTGCTGCTGACGAAGTACGGGAACTCCTTCGTGAGTTTGCTCATGAAGTCTGGGGTGAAATTTAGGAGAGATATATCCTTCGTCGTAGCGAGATCCATAACGGAAGCCGTAGGATAGCCTGCCACTACGAAGCCGGCGTCGATCTGATTGTCCTTAAAGCGGCTCGTCGTTGCCCCGAAATCGAGGAAATCCGTCCTCATGTCGCCATACTTGAGCTCCGCGACCTGGAGTATCGCGCGGACGTCCCCTTCAGTACCGGAACCGGGGGCGCCTACGCCAACCCTCTTGCCCTTGAGGTCGTCGATAGTGGCGACGCTTGCATCCTTCGTCGTTATGACCTGGATATGCTCAGGGTAGAGAGCGGCAATGGAGCGCAAGTTGCGCAGCTGCGACTTGAACATGACTTTTCCCGTATAGGCCCAGAAGGTGATGTCGTTCTGAACGAACGCGATCTCTATCTCCTTCGTTGCCACCAGGTTTACGTTGGCCACAGACGCGTTAGACGTCTCCGCTGTCGCCTGGATGTTTGTTCCCTTGGACACGGCCTGAGCAATGGCACCGCCGATCGGGTAATAGGTTCCGGACGTGCCGCCAGTCGCTATGGAGAGGAATGTCTTGGCTGCCGCGAAAGCCGCCCCTGACGTGACGATGGTGGCAGTAACGACGAATATTGCGATGACTAACATCTTAATCCTGCTTTTTCTTGTCATTTTCATGCGCCTCCTCCTAATGATATGTCATGTAATGTGATTAGAGCTTTTTGCCGTTAACGGACACCTCCTTTACGGGCAAGCTTTCAATATTATTTCTTATTGTGCCGAGGTGCCGGTGTTTCCTGCCGCCTTGGCTTTCACGCTCTGGATGAAGTAGATTACAGCCAAAATGACGAGCCCGGCGATGTCGGTTGAAGTCCCTGGATCCAGCAGTCCGATAGCCCCTATCAGGGCTACTATGCGCACGAGCCAGTGCAACGGCGCCTTGTAATGGCCTATCGTGCACATCGCCAGCAGGAAAACGCCGATCATGGCCGTGCAAATGGCCTGAATCATAGGCAGCGGCGTTGCGCCGATAAAGAGCAGCATGGGGTTGTACACGTAAATGTAAGGGACGAGGAAACCGGCCAGGGCAAGTTTAAAAGCCGTTCCGCCCGTCCTCATCGGGTCGTCGCCCGCGATGCCGGCGCCGGCATAAGCGGCAAGGGCCACCGGCGGCGTAAGGTCGGCCGCTATCCCGAAGTAGAAGACGAACATATAGGCCGCCATAGCAGGCACGCCAAGCTGGAGCAGCGCAGGCGCCGCCATCGTGCTGGTCACTATGAAATTGGCCGTCGTGGGAAGGCCGGTCCCGAGGATAATGGACGCGCACATTGTAAAGAAGAGAGTGAGGATGAGTTTGCCGCCTGCAAGCGTCACTATAGCGTTGGCTATGCGCAGGGCAAGTCCGGTGAGCGTTCCCATCCCTACGACCATTCCCACGCAGGCGCAGGCGCAGGCCACAGCGAGCGCGCCCCTGGCGCCGGCTTCAAACGCTTCCATGAGGCGCACGGGCGTGAGGCGGGTTTCCTTGTTGAGCCATGAGAGGACGAAGCTGACAATTATGCCGGAGAAAGCGGCGTAGAGCGGGGTGTATCCGGCTATGAGCAGATAGACGATCGCGACGAGCGGTATAAGGAGGAAGCCTTTTTCCTTGAGGAGCTTCCCTATCTTTGGGAGCTTATCGCGTGAAAGCCCCTGGAGCCCCAGGCGCTTTGCCTCGAAGTGAACCTGAACCATGACGGCGAAGTAGTACAAAAGGGCCGGGACTACCGCCGCTAAGGCCACTTCAAGGTAGCTCACGCCTAAGAATTGCGCCATGATGAAAGCGCCGGCGCCCATTACCGGGGGCATGATCTGTCCTCCTGTTGACGCGACGGCTTCAACAGCCCCGGCGAAATACGGCTTGTAGCCGACGCTCTTCATGAGAGGGATGGTGAACATTCCGGTCGTACAGACGTTAGCGACCGATGAGCCAGATATGGTGCCCATGAGCCCGCTCGCGACGACCGCGACTTTTGCCGGGCCGCCTGTCGACCATCCGGCAAGGGCTATGGACAGGTCTATGATGAATTTGCCCATGCCCGTCTTTTCAAGAACGGAGCCGAAGAGAATGAACATGAATACAAACGTCGACGACACTTCGAGGGGCGTGCCGAATATGCCTTCCGTGCCGAGGTACATGTGGTTAACTATCCGGTTTATGTTGAATCCCCTGTGAGAGAGCATTTCTGGCATGTATCTGCCGAAGTAGCAGTAAAGGAGGGATATTATGGCAAGGCAGGGAAGAATCGGGTTCGATATCCGCCTCGTTGCCTCAAGCAGAGCCGCAATGAGCATGAAGCCCATCACGATGTCCGTTGTGGTCGGCAATCCGGAGCGCTCCATCGCTATCACGTCTATCTGCATGACGAGATAAACGAGCGGGGTGGCGGCGAATATCGCCAAAGCGAAGTCGTAGATGGGTATTTTAGAGTTTTTGGGCATTGAGGATTTAATCGGATAAAGCAGAAAAACGATGACGAGAACGAATGCCAGATGAACTGCGCCTTGCTTTTGTGCCGGAAGCAGCCCGAACCCGGCTGTATAGAAGTGGAAACAGGACATAGCGATACAAAGGAAGACAATCAGCTTCAATTGCCATCCGGGCGGGGTCCTGAAGCGCGACTCCGTGTCGAACTTGCGCATCAGTTCATCAAAGTCGATCCCCCCCTCAGTTTCAGCTACGGGTTCTTTCTTGATCCGATCCTCTGTGGCACCCATTACATTACCTCCAGTGCTTCTTTAAGATTATGCTGCTGTCCGCTGTGTGCGTCGTGATAATGGCGCGTTCTTGAAATTCATGATGAAAATATGTTCAGACAATGTAATTTCTATAAATATTTGTTTTTGTTAAACTATCTTAATAAGCGGCACACACCTTAGTGGAATTATATTTGTGAGATTTGCGCTGTCAAGCCTATAATAAGCAAAAATTCGCGCGGCGGTTCATAAGTACCTCAATTGAAAAAGTAACCGCACCCCCGGTGGGGGACGTGGGGAAATTCGTTTGTGAGGCGCTTTCACGTATTTCCAGCATTTTCATGTATTATTATATGTGTCAGAAACGGTGGTGGATAATGAATATTCCGGTTGTAAATTTGCAGGCCTTGCTCTCTCTCGCTTTTTTCGTAGCCGCGCTCTTCATTGCGAGGGCAGTGGCCAATATTTACAGAGGGACGTGGCCCGGGGGGCAATGGATAGTGTTCTATCTGAGGACGCTGCTTGGTTTCCTCCTGGCTGGTGCGGCGATACTGGCTTATTGCTCTTTCGCTGGCGTGGACGTCATATCGCGCTACCTCTGAACTGAGCGGCCATGACGGTCCTCTTGCTCTATATCGCGCTCCTGCTGGTTCTTTACGTGCCTGGCGATATTAAAAGGCCCGGCAGATGGGGCATGGACGACGCAAGGACGGCGGGCGCTTTCGTTATGGCGCTTTTTTCCGCGTGTGTCCTGCCCTGGAGCGGCTTCTCGCTTATGTCCCCTTTTGCTGTGGGCACCTGGGCCTGGCTGCCCTCCATAATCGCGGCCATAATCATTCAGCCGGGCGGAAAATCATCCGGCTATGCCGCGCGCTCTCTCTTAATCGCTTCCTTGATAGCGTCAGCCGCCGCGATGAGCCGATTCATGCATAAGACAGGCGTGCCGGGGGAGCTTTATTCTATAGAAGGTTTTTCCATGATTCTGCGCCTCTGCGGATTTTCCGAAGCCATAGCCATGTGCCTTATGTCCGCGGGGCTTGCCCTCTCTTTTATGCAGGCACAGGAAAACATCGGAGCGTTTCGGATGGCGGCCTTTTCATTCTCCGGCTTCTGGGCAATCGTCTTCGTTCCGCTTGATTTTTCGGCCTTCTGGCCGCTAACGCCGCGTATGGCTGCCATCCTGACGCCGGCCGCGCTATTTATTCTGTCATGCCTCATCAGCTGTCTGTTTTTAAAGCGTCACGGGCTGGAAGAGGGTCATCGCGGCGCGAGGAAATGGCTGCCTGTTGCCCTTACTGCTGCCGGGTGCCTTCTTCTTGCCATCCGATAAGGGGGGCGTCGCGGAACTTCCTGACTGACATCTCTATGAAAGCCCTTCTGGACGGGTATCTCTCGTATGCGCTGACGACATATGGCGGCAGATTCCAGATATTCCGCCCTATTTCGGCGTTCCCGATCCTGTAAGCTATGCGTTCCATCGAGTAGCGCCCGCCCCTCACGGTCATCCATCCGGAATCTATGAAAAAACTTCCGCTCTCGGGCGCGCTGAATGGCAGCCCGGCGTTATGAGAGCGCACCTTCTCCTCCCATATCCATATTTTCCCGCCAATGATCCTGTACATGTCTATCACTGGGGTTTTCTCGACTGAATGGACGTAGGCAGTCGTGAAAGAAGCGCCGTTTGGCACGGCGGACGCGAGATTCACGCCATCCCCGGTTATCGTGAGGTAATTCACGGGAAGTTCCGCCAATAATAATGCCCCGCACAAAAACGCGAACGCCGCCCTCGTAAAGACAGCCAGTAATCCGCGAACCCGCCTATGTCCATAGAGAAGCGTCCGCCCTGCCTTTTTCTCCTGCGAATTTGCATATTTTGTATATATATATGGAAGAAAATTCATGAAATAATTATCGCGTCATCGCAATCGCTGTCAAGCGGGAATTTCTACCCGGGGGCAACGGTTCTGATTGACATGAAGGATGCGCGTGGTAAAATTTATTTTAATTTAAATAAAATACTAAATAATCTTTAGCGCGATGATTGGGGACGCTTAAATGCCGGGAAACATTATGGATTATGACACTGTGGCACTGGACGACGAGCGGAAGGCTCTCGTGATAATAGACCAGACTAAACTGCCTGGGCGCGTCGAAATCCTGTCGCTGAGGCGGCAGGAGGATATCCACAGGGCGATTTATCTGCTTCAGGTCAGAGGCGCGCCGGCAATCGGAGTGGCCGCGGCCATCGGAGTCTACCTGGCGGCGCTGGGGATAGATTCGGATGACTATAGCGTTTTTTATTCCGAATTCAGGAAGGCGAAGGATTATCTGGCAACTGCCCGCCCCACGGCGGTGAACCTCTTCTGGGCGCTTGACCGCATGGAGAAGACCGTAACGGATTGCAAGGGGATGCCCGTCGCCGAAATCAAGACGAGGCTGCGCGCCCGAGCCATAGCCATAAGGGACGAGGATGTAAGGGCCTGCCGCGCAATCGGCGAATACGGCCTGAGCCTCATAAAGGACGGTGACGGGATTCTCACGCACTGCAACGCCGGGCAGCTCGGCACTGTTAAATACGGGACGGCACTGGCGCCGATGCATCTCGGGCGCGAGAAAGGCTATGCGTTCAAGGTGTTTGCCGGCGAGACGAGGCCGCTGCTGCAAGGTGCCCGCCTCTCCTCTTTCGAGCTGGTATCGGACGGCATCGACACGACGGTAATCTGCGACAATATGGCGTCCCAGGTTATGAAAAACGGCTGGGTTCAGGCTGTGTTCGTTGGCTGCGACAGGGTGGCGGCAAACGGCGACGCCTGCAATAAAATAGGCACGTCCGGAGTCGCGATACTGGCAAAATATTATGGCGTGCCATTTTACGTGTGCGCCCCGATGTCCACAATCGACATGTCCATTAAAAGAGGGGAAGACATAGTAATAGAGGAGCGCCCCGAAAACGAGGTGACGGAGATGTGGTATCGCGAGCGCATGGTCCCTCCGGGCGTCAAGATATATAATCCCGCTTTCGATGTCACTGAGAACGCCCTGATAAGCGCGATAGTAACTGAATACGGCATAGCGCGCCCCCCTTACTCCGAAAGCCTGAGAAAAATTTTTATGGCTATCGAGTTATAGCGATATTTAAACAAAAGGCCTGAAGTTAAAACCGTTGAAAGCGCTTATTGCAAGGACGCGGAACATTTGCCACGCAGCGTTCTTTTGTTAACGCGCTATATTTCAGTAAGCCGCGCAGAGCACCGGGCTGCTGGCTCGTTGCGCGAATCGGGCCGCTCATACACTTCTATCATGAGCCTTTAGAGCGTCGCCAGAGCTTGACTTGCTGGGGCGGGATGGGATAATGTCCTTATTATGTTATTTTTACGCGGCAATCATCGCGCATGACTCTAAGCGTGGGGATATTGCGGATCAGCTCGTGTTTGTCTGCCTGGTTTGTAACCGGAATAAAATTAGGGGGCTCTGCAATGAAGTTTTTGCGTAGGACGCTTTTAATTGCCCTGATTGCGTGTATGTTCTCCCAATACGCCAGCGCGTCGGACGTAACCGGCATCGGAGTGATGAGGTTTGGCTCAGGGGACGCTGTCGTCTCAGACCGCCAGGCTGGCATCATAACGGATATCTTCATCAGCGCGCTTGCAAACTCGCCGGGCGTAAAGGTTTACGAGAGACGGATGATAGACGCGATAGGCAGGGAGACGAGCCTAGGCATGTCATGGCTTGTCGATCCTTCTCAAGCGGCAAGGATCGGCAAACTGGCCGGGGTGCCATATATCGTCACGGGCAACGTCACGCTGCATGCCGCAAGCGGCGGAAAGGGCGCGGTTCTCTATGGCGCAGGCAGCGACGTCATGGCGGTCATAGACGTCAGGATTATCGACAGCCAGACGTCCCGCTTGCGTTTTTCGGGCAAGGTGACGGGGCACGCGCAAAATCCCATCGACGAGATGTCCCTTGCCGGAATGCGATACGCCAGAACCGGATTAAACGCTCTCCAGGAACGGGCAGTCGCTGACGCGGTAAGGCAGGCGGCCGCGGCCGTGCTTGAGGATCTTGCCGGAACCGCGAGGCAGGACTCGGCGCGGCAATATTCGCGGGCAGATGGCTTTCAGCCTCTGGGTTCGCCGCCGCGGCCGTCATATGCGCCGCCCGCGTCTCAAGTCCGGCAGTCAGCCCCAAAGGCTGATCCAGACAGCGCTACTGATCCGAGCCTCGTATACTCATTTCCTCTCGACGGGAACGCCGCCGCCAGCCTGGAAGCGCGTCAGCGCGCGGCGCAGAACATGCTTGCCGGAGGGCAGTATATGGAAGCGTACGCGGAGTTTCGGACGCTCTCTGCGACATACGGATTCGACTATCTTTCAGCCTACTGGGCTGGGGTGGCCGTGGCGCGGATGAACATGCCGGATGCCGCGTCAGCCTGGTTTGACAAGGCACTCTCCATAAATCCGCGTTACCGGCCCGCCATTGACGCAAAAGCGAGGCTAAAATGATATTGCAATAAAAGGGCTAACGTTAGGATCGTTAAAAGCGCTTATAGCTAAGGATGCGAATAATGACTGAGCGTTCTTTTGTTAACGCGCAATAAAGTGCTATATTACATAAGCGTCCGCTTCGAATTTGAAGATCCGCAGGGGACAAGCAGCGGCGTATCATACGCGTGGGACAACCGTCTAATTTGGACTTCAGGCGACGGCGGTTCCGGTAACGGTAACGGCAACGGAAGAGAAAACGAAGAAGATGCTGCCGGCGGCTGTTACGGCGGCGCTTCCGGCGTTCTCGCTTTGGCCTGGCTCTCGATTTTGCTAATGCGCAGGAGAAACGCGCGATAGGCGTCATTGCTGTAATGTGACACGTGAAACATCGAAAAGGCGATAATCATGAGGATTGCGTACGGTTTTTATGCGAGAATTTTTACATTGACCGCCGTCTTCCTGTGGGTGGCTATTCATCCGCGATATGTGGAAGCCTCGGTCAGGATCGGCGTGATTCAGGCCGCGGGGGGCGTCGCGTCTGCCCGGCAGGCGGTTTTGATCGAAGGCCTTCTGTCAGGCGAGATTGACGCGTCGCGCGAGCTGTTCTCGGTACCGCCCGGCGCTTCAGGGCCTCTGAGCCTGGAAGACGCCATAGCGGCTGGACGCGAGGCGGGCTTGGAGTATGTGGCGCTCTGGTCGCTTAAGGATTTAAACGAAATTGAACCTCCGGTCTCGCCAGAGCCGGAAACTCAGGAAGCGTCCGGCGACGTCGCGGAGGAAAGCCTCTTCGGCAGGATGTCTGCTTTCGCGAGCGCGACGCTTGACGTGCTGGTCATTCATGTCGAGTCGTCCGAGACGAGGGCTGGCCTTCAGGAAACCGGAAGCTCCTCGCTGTCCGTCTCCCCAAGGGCCCTTCCGGATCGCGAGGCCTTGGAGGAGGAATTCGGCGGGCTTAAAGCCCGCGCCGTCGTCTCGGCCGTATCGCTCATTGGGCGCGCTCTCCGAGGCCTGTCCGGAGAGAAAGATTTCCTGGTGATATCCGCGAAGGACGGGCAGTATGCGGTGAACATCGGCACGGCGGACGGCGCGAAAGCCGGAAATCTGTATGCCGTGTTTTCGGATTGGCAGTGGGAGAAAATCCCGATTGCCCTCCTGCGGCTCGCCAGCGCGGGCAGGGACGGCAGCCTCTGCGCACTGGCGAGCCCGCCGGGGGCACCTGTGCAACCAGGCGACAGGATCGAGCAGATAGACTCTTCTCAGGCGAAGGACATTAAAATTATGGCGAACCGTGCGCCGCGGGAAGAAAAAACGGAGGGCGAGGAAGCGGCGGCCCTGGAAAACGCGCCTGTTTCAGAGGACATTATCCGGGCTATTACGGAGAGCGGCGAGACGGGCGGAGATCTGACAGTTCCGGCCGAAACCTCGCCAGACAGCCGGAAGCCGTCGTTTTTAAGCGCCGCTGTCGTGACGAGGAAGCCGGGCGTGGATCGCGACAGTTCGACGGGCCTCGACGTCATAGAGACGTACCAGTTGTCGCCGATTGACAGGAGCAATCTGCATAAAGGGCAGCAGGAGGCAAGGAATCTGTACGAGAGGGGGCGTTACGAGGAAGCGTTCGGCATTTTCAGAAGGCTCTCAGAGACTTACAGGGGCAATTACCTTTCCGCCTATTGGGCCGGTATGGCCGCGCTGAGGCTTGGCCATAAAAACGCGGCTATTGCCTGGTTCGACAGGGCTCTCGACATAAACCCGGACTATCAGCCGGCCATTGAGGCAAAAGAACTGACAGGGAAACAGGGATAAATTGAATAAATTTGGTGAAGAAAGTGGTGTGATTGGTTTGCACGCTTATAGCTCGCTTTACGCAGAGGTACATGGGACTCCGAAACCGCAGCTCGTTCACGAGCTGTCGATGCTTTTGCTAGCCAGACAGATAGACGGGAGCGAGACCCCCGAAAAGGTTTACGGAAAATATAAGGAGCTTCGGGCTCTTTTTGTCGGAGCGATAGAGGATTAACGCAAGTTCGCCTTCATGCGATTCGCGAAATCAAGGGCCTGGCATAAAAGATGGCGGAGAGTGGCATTTGCCCAAGATTGCCGCAGACAGTCGAAAATGCTGACGGGCGACAGCCCCGAAAACGAGATTTTGTCTTGTGGGGTGATTTTGACCGCAAGGATTACGTAACTTAAAGATGCGGCGAAATGGGACTTTGGGCCTAAACAAAACCAGCAAAAAGACTTGCGTAAAGAGGGCAAGAGGATTATAATATTTGTGTTAAAGATGTCGATTTAGATTAGATTTTACTTCTTCTGATGTGAGGAGGGTCTGCATGTTGCACTGCGATCATTGCGGTCACGCCAATCTAGATGATTCGAGCTTCTGCGCGAAGTGCGGCGGCGCTGTGGAGAGTATTGCGGACAGATCGAATCGCACAGAGGGCCAGGCTTGCCCGGCGTGTTCCTGCATGAATGAGGAACACTCGAACTTCTGCCGTGCGTGCGGGCAGAAATTGAGAAGATCGGAAAGGGCGCCATCGCAAAAGATCCCTGTCGCGGCTGCCGTAGGCTTAGATGCTTTGCGCGGCGGGGATAGCGGATCCGTGCTGGTCATGGAAGAAGATCCGCATATTTCCGTGGCAAACGATATAAAGACGGGCAATCCGGCACCAAGGTCAACGCGGCACGAGAGTTTCATCGCGAAACTGAACCGGATGGAGCAGGAGTTCGAGTCTCGCGCCGATGTGGAGACGGAACCGGCACCGCCGGAAATAATAGACGAGAACCAGGAGAAGCTCGATTCGATGTCGTCAACGCTTGACGCGCTGATAGCGGATCTCCTTGAGGTGGAAATCAACGAATACTCGTACCCGGATTTTATCCATCCTGACGAGTCCGGCTTTCCGTCAAGGGATGCGGCGAGCTATGCTGATGGCACGCCTGGCACGCATAAAAAGAGGGGCGTGAAGGAACTGTTGCTCGTGGCTGCTCTCATCGCGGCTATTTTCCTCGTCGGCCTCAGTTTTGGCCTGTGGGGCGCGTACTTCATGGGGATATAGCTATAGCCGAGTTTGAACGTTAGAAAAATCATCCGGGCGGCGGATTTCTATTCCGCCGCCATTATTATGCCCGACTCCAGCTCTCCATCGAGATACACTGAAAAATTCCCCTCATACAGGCGAACCGCCGGGTGATCCCCGGTTTTATATGGCGTACCGGCAAGCCAGCCCTCGTTGATCTTGTTCTTTTTCTGCCTGCTGAAGACAGGCAGGTAGAGGGTGCCGTCAGAGTCCATGTCCAGAAAGAAGTGCGTCCCGTATGACAGCTCAGGCGAGAAATTCAGCTCTGGGACGCTTATTTCGACAAGGCACCCGCAGTTGCATATCTGCGCGTAGAGAACCGGCACCCCCAATGCCGGGTTTCTGCTGCCCCATCTCCCTGGGCCGGCTAAGATATACCCCGTTCCCTCCAGCTTTTTGTTGAGATCCCCTATCGCAAGCGCGGCGGCGGACGGATCCCAATGATTTTTGTATGCCTCGGCGTTCACGTACACGAGGTATCTGATGTCCTCCAGCATACCGTTGCTCACCATCCGGTCGCCCTTGAAAATAATTTTTTCCTCCGGCGCCTCAGGCAGCTCGACCCTGCTCATCTCTTCGTATGCGGCAAGCGGGCGGAGCTGAAGAAGCCTGAAGCTCCTCTCAGGGCTGGTCTCGTAGGCGAACTCGATATCCACCGGTATGCCCGAAACCTCCTCCATGTGGCGAAGCAGCTCCTTAGAGAGGCCGAATAGCCCGCGCTCCCGCAGATGCAGCTCTGGGAAGGAGAAGAGAGGGCGAGAAGGTCCTTCCGGCTCGCCTAACGTGGAATATAAAATGTTGTCGGCGTAGTACTGGACATACGCGCCGAAATTCCTGTGTTCCTTTTGCAGGAAGCGCGTGAATTTTGCCAGAGAGCCTGTGGCGAATTCGCACGAATCCCTGTCGATGTAATCGAAGTTCTCCTGGCTTGCCTCCTCGATCTGCTCCGGCAGATTCCCCGCCGAGAGCAACGATGGGTTCGTCAGGTAAAAAATCCTCGCCGCGCAGCGGTCGACTGACCTCGTGCCCATGCCGAAACAGAGGCGCATGAGGCCGTCTTCCTTCTTTATCCTGGGGTTAGGGCGGCGGAAGACACGCGAGAAGAGTGTGCCGGCCAGTTCCGGATAGTAGAAGCTGCCGTGGTTTTGCCCGGACAGGGACTGGATTATCACCGCAATGGCCTCATCCCTGTGGTTCTTGCCGTGTTTTTCGCGGTAAGCCCTGGCGGACGGGTTGAAGAGGGAGGCGAATACCGTGCGGACGCCAGCCTCTAGCACCGACAGACGGTGCTGTTTTGGGCCGCAGTTAGGAGAAAAGCATGTCTGGTACTTACCCGCAAACGCGAGCGTGGTGGAATCCTCCATAAGCGAGCTTGAGCGGATTGCGAGCGGAGGAGCGCCGATATTGTCAAAGCGGTCAAGGATATTCTCAAGTTCCGCGACTATCGAGGGGGGAAGCGGGGTTTCATCTATTCTCCTCTGAACCCTCTCCCAGTCTTCCTCGCCATAGAGGTCGGAGAGCCCGCCTCTGGCTATATAATCGCTGAAGATTTCGGTGGACAGCACGATGGTGAGATCAGGAAAGCTTACCCTGTTTTCGAGCGGCGATCCCGAAAGGGCGCCGTGAGCATACGCTATCCCCTTCGCTTTCCCGCCGCATTGTCCCGCCCCGACAAGATTCCCTCTCTCCCGGAAGAAATATTCCCCCCTGTACGCGTCGTAGTTTTTGAGAGATTGATCCACTTTAACCCCTCCATAAAAAAATTATGTGGTAAACTATAACATCATTTGTGAGATTTGTGCGCCAGGAGGGGGCATTGTTTTTGATCTTTCCAAGATTGATATTAGCCGATGAATATAGATCGGGCAAGGTTCCGTCCGGGGTCTTGATAGCAAGCGCCCTCCAAGGGCTAGGTTACAAAATAAAACTTTTTGTCGGGGACGTTGATGAAGCGACGATCCAGACTCTCCAGGTAATCTGTAATCAGCGCGTGACCCTGCTTGATCCCGTCCTGTGCGGCGGTCAGGCGAATCTGCGATGGCTTTTTGAGAGCACGGCCAGTCCGGACTGCGTCAATCTCATCCTTGTGAATCTCGGCGGGCGCATTCTTGAAGACGCGCCGTTCAAGGTACCCAAGGAGTGCATGATGCTCTCCGAATGGCTGGACTGCGATATCGTTCCCATAATATACAGCGACGCGTCCTCGACTCTCACCGTCCGCTCCGTGGCGGAAGCCATACGTCAGCTTGAAGATGGAGGCAAGCCTGTCCGCGCTGTCTTGTTCCGCTCCATAATAAACAACAGGGAGTACGAACTGGTCGACAGGGAGGCCGGACGGCAGTTTACTACCTTTTCGATCGGCTCCATGCCCAGCATTATTGAGCGAGACGCGCCGATGCTTACGGCGCTTTGCGGCGACACGGCCCATCAGGCCGCGCTCCCGCTCCGCTCGGCGGCAAAGCAGCTTATGGGCATGAACCAGATGATCAATTGGGCGATATTCAGCGCCTTAGCGCAAGCGGCGCCGAATTGGGGCCGTCAGCCGCGTTTAAGCGAGCCCATAACGGACAGCGGGAAAGTCAACATAGCCGTCGTGAGGCATCCAGCGCTCTCCATCGCCGGGGACGGCACGGAACATCTTATGAGAGTGCTGGGGTGTAACGTTATAGACGTCCCCATAGAGGGCAATATAACCCACAATGTTCCCATACACGGCGTATATCTGCCGCACGGGCTGGCTTACATGGCACTCCCGAAATTTTTCGGCAACATCTACCTGAAAACCATGCTTACGCGGGGTTCGTCCGGCAGCTCGTTCCTCTTCGCGGAGGGGGGCTCCTCTTCCATCCTGGGAGACAAGATCGTCCTCCCGGAAGGGCGCGGCGAGGGGAGAGGCTTCTGTGTGCTGCCTTTTAACAGCGCTTACAAGATGCCTGTGTTCGGAAACCCCAAAAAAATGTGGGCGAGAAGCCGCAAGGCGAATCCGCTCATTTCCGGCTCAAAGGAAAACATTTTTGGCTATGCGTCGGACGGATATGCCCTCACGCAGTCCGGAGCGGAGGACGAGTGCTGGCAGACCGTTGACGCTTATGACTCCCAAAAGACCGCGCTCGACGGCTGGTGCAATGATAGGATTCTTGCCACGGCCATGAGGCTTGAGCCGTGGAGCGCGCCGGAAACATTCAGGCGCTGGCTGGAGGGCTAGATAGTCCATGACTGGTGAGCTGGATGAGGCTGTCGACCTCGGCGTAAGGCTTCTCTCCGAGGCCGAGGGAATGACAGATGAAATAGTCGACTGCCGGAGGAGGTTTCACCAGTTTCCGGAGCTTAGCCTTGAGGAGTACATGACGGCCGGCAAGATAGAGGGATTCCTCCAGGCGTTGCCGGGAATGGAGGTTTTCAAGGGCTTTGGCCTTCAGACGTGTGTCATAGGGAGGCTCGGAGGCGATCTTCCGGGCGGCGCGCTCGCGTTCCGGGCGGAGATAGATGCCGTGGAGGTCAGGGAGGATACGGGACTGCCATTCAGCTCCTACGACGACAGGGTTTCTCACGTTCAGGGGCACGACGCGCACATGGCGTCCCTTTTGGGCGCCGCGACCCTGATCTGCCAGCACAGGGACATTTTGAAGCGTCCGGTGCTGTTTATCTTCCAGCCCGCGGAAGAGGGCAAGGGCGGCGCGAAGTATCTCCTGGACGCGGATCTGGCCGCCTCGTTCAACATAGAAAAAATGCTCTGCGTACACTGGGTGCCGCACCTTCCCTATGGGCAGATAATAACGAATAAAGGCGGAGTCACGGCTTTCTCCAGCAAGCTTCACATCGGCCTCACGGGGCCTGGCGGGCACGGCCCGACGCCATATCTGACATCGGATCCCGTGTACCTCGCGGCGGAGATGCAGATTGCCCTGCAGGGCATGATAACAAGGGAAGTGAACCCCGAGAAGACCGTCGTCCTGTCGTTCGGGCGCATTGAGGCTGCCGAGGTATACAATGTGATAGCCAGGGAGACGCATCTTTGGGGGACGCTCCGGGCGACGGATCGGGAAATCCATAAGCTCTTGAAGCTGCGCATAGAGGAGATCGCGAAGGGCATGGCCCGCCTCTCCCATATCGCCGCTTCCGTGGAGTACATGCTTGACTATAATCAGGTCGTGAATGACGAGAGCCTCGTATCCGACGTTTTTAAGTACGGTACGGCGCTGATCGGAAACGACGCGATGGAGCTTTTGAGAAGCCCTCTTCTTCTTGGAGAGGACTTCTCTTTTTATTCGGAGCAGATCCCGTCGTGCCTGATGTTCCTCGGCACAGGCATGGAGTACGGGCTGTATCACGCAAGGTACGACATACCAGAAAACCTGCTTCCGTTCGCCTCGGCGTGGAGCGCGTACTTAGGATTGTTGCTGTAGGGCGCGGGAACGGAGGCACGATGAATCACAGACTGGAAGAGCTTGTCATGCAGAATTTCGCGAAAGCGCCCACGGAGCCATGCCTTTGGTGGCGCGGCGCGTGGTGGTCGAGGGGCGCGCTTGAGGAAATGGCGCTCGAGTGCGAGGAAAGCCTCGTAAAGAGCGGCTTTTCATCCGGCTGCCGACTGGCGCTCGTGCTTCCGAACAGCCCGCTCCTTCTGGCTTCCTGCATAGCGGCGTGGAAGCTCGGCGGGGCGGTCGTTCCGGTGAACCCTCAGCTCAAGCATCCCCCGCTTGCCGAGTACCTGAAGAAAGTGGATGTCTTCGGTGCCATAGTGAGCAAGGAATCCGAAGGGCTCGTCGGGCATATCGCCTCAGAGGGGATCCCCGCGGCATCAGCCGCGCTAAACGACGCCGCCCCGCCTATAGACGGCCGCAAGAGCCTGCCTGATGACAACTCCGAAAACGCTGTGCTGTTCCACACAGGCGGTGCCGGAGGGGATGTAAAGGCCGTCCCTATCACCCATGGCAACATAATCGCCCTCCTGTCGTCCGTACTCGAGACGATTCCGTCCATTGGCGAGGATGACGTCATATTGAACGCTATACCGAATTATCACTCGCTTGGGTTCGTCGTCGGCGGCATCATGCCCCTTGCTTCCGGAATGCCGCAGGTCGTCGTCTCGACTTTCGTGCCTCCCAAAAACACCATAGCCGCAATACGCGCCGCCGGGGTCACGATAATTCCGGCCGTGCCGACGCTTCTTAGCATACTCATGGGCGGGGAGCGCGAGATTGCGCCAATGAGCAAGGTGAAGCTCGTCTTTTATGGCGGAGGCGAACTCATGCCGGGCATCGCGGAGCGGGCAAAAGAGGTGTTCGGCGTCGAGCCGCTGGAGGGCTACGGGCTGACGGAGGCCTCGTCTGTCCTCGCCGTCACTTTAAGCGGGGAGCGGTCGAAACAGGGCTCGTCCGGGAAGATCCTCCCATGTTTCGAGGCTGAGGTGCGTGACGGCGACGGCAACCTTCTCCCCTTTAACAGCGAAGGAAGGCTCTGGCTTCGCGGGGAGGCCGTCGCGAACGGCTACTACAGGGCG
>JAIROA010000035.1 GCA_031257775.1 Synergistaceae bacterium | reverse complement strand
CAGCGTCCAGCTCGACGACGCTGGCGTCGGGCTCGACCGCCTTGGTCAGCTCGTTTATCGAGTCCAGGGCAAGAGCGCCGTTATCCTCAATGGTAAGCACGCCGCCGTCCATATTTATGGAAGCGCTCTGGATTCCAGGAAAATCGAGGATTTTGCTCTCGATCGTCGCCGCGCATCCTGAACAGCAAAGATTATTTATCTTAAATCTGCGTTTCACCGCTATCACTCCTGAAAAATAACATCACCGACATTTCGTCGTATGTCAAATTATAGTTTTGTAAAGGGGGGATGTCAAGAAGAAAACGAAAATTTGGCTGGAATTTTTATCACATCCGGGGAGCGCGCTTCATTGAAGGGAAACGTAAAGGAGAGTTCATAAAAACAGTTCGCGCCAGGAAAAATCTCCCGACGCGAACCGATGCCGATCAAAGTTTGGGTTTTGAATCTGAATCAGGCGTTCACGCCTACTTCTTAATCCAATAATTTATTATCGCGCATCCCGGCGGTAATTTGGAAGGGCAACGCTGTTTCTTAAATGGTATGACCAAGCTCTGGCCATTGAAGTTCGGGGCCCAATAAGTACCCTCTCCCGGATTCGCGTCGGTTTTTCCTAAAGTATCGCCGTTGGCGATGATATATATCTTATCTCCTTTGACAACCTTCCGCAAACTGCCGATTTTAAAGCCCTTTATCGTGATGTACTTCGGGGACGGATTGCCGGAATCTCCCTTCCACACTGTCGGCTTCCCAGTGCGTATGTCAACGGCATAGATGCTGCCGTCTCCGTATAAAGACCTCTCTGGCGCGCATTGCGACGATACGTCAGGAGCGATCTTATTCTTTTGGATAAAGGTCGCGATGAAGAGCGTGTTCTCTATCAAGAGCGGTTTCGCCGACACATACTCGCGGAAGCTGTTCTGGCCGGCTTCCTTCAGATTCATGTACCAGCCCTTGAACGCTCTGTCCTCCTCGCTGCCCGGCGAAAAATAACTGTCAGCGATATCGGCGTTGATCAGTTTCATGCCGTTCCTCGTGAGAGGACCTCTGTCCTCCGATTTGTTTGACATGAACGAGAATATCATCTGGCCATGGTTTCTGATCAAGCCCTTTTCATTGGCGTCGCCGGCGTTTTTCCTGGCGACTGCGTCCGCCGTCCCGCCGGCAATCCACATATAAGGCCTGCCCTTCTCCTGCCCTACAGCGACGCCGTCCGGAATCGAAAAGCTGAGCGGCGTCTTTTCGTCATCTTTAGTAGCGTCCGTCTGAAGCGTCGCGACCGTCTTGATGCTCCAATGCTCCGGAGCGAGCGCCTCCCCTGTTTTCTCATCCTCCATGTAAACGCGGAAGATGTTACCTCGGTTGTCAGAGGCGATAATGCCGCCAGTAAGGTAAGGGCTCTTGACGGATCGGACTATGACTGGCTCGCCTACCATCATTCCCATATAAGGAGCGGCACCCTGGATGTCCTTGCCGACCCTCCAGGCCGGATCGAGCAGCGAGCTGCCCGTGAAGGCCCGAATCACGCTGCCGTCCTTCGGCTCTATCATGAGGAGCGTGGCGCCTTCATCACCGTTTTTGTGCAGATCGTGCGGTACCTGCGATTGAACCCCTCCGGCCAGAGCGATGTAATTTCTCATGTCCTTCGGCGCCTCACCGAACGCCGGCGCTACGCCCATCACCGGCTTGGGGCTGTTAAAGCCTAGTTTCAGATAGCCCAGGTCACTTGAGCAAGCGAGATCCGCGCTGGAATAAATCAGCGTGCTGCCTGAGTCCCTCGACCACTGGCCGCTTGCGAGCTTGCCGCCGATATTTTCCCTGTACCACATCACCTCGGGATTGTCATGTGTCGAGACGTTCATCATATAGAGGCCGTTGCCGCCTCTGCCTAGCGTACCCAAGAGATACTTGCCCCACCCGCTTTGATTGCCAGTCTGTTCTAGGTTGAAATCTCTCTTCTGGAACGATCCGTCCAGCGTAAACGACGGGTACGACTTCTGAGAGTTTTTGCCCGTCACATTGACCCACTCCCACTTGTCTCCGTTCCGGCCTGCCTTGAGGGAAGCAAGGCGCGAGGGAATCATAAGGGGCGGCGGCAGGATGGCCGATATTTCCTTCCCTCCGTTTAGGGGGTCTATGATCCTGAGAAGGCCGTCGTTCGTCTGCGCGTACAGGATAGGCGCCTGCTTTTTGCCGTTCTCTTTTATGCTTATCGCCCAATCGCGATATCCAGGCAAAGTCTCGCCCTTGCTGACGGCAGGGTCATTTATCATCGCTATCCCGCCCTGCCCGATATCGGTCAACATGCGTGAGCGTACGTACTCTGCCTTGTTAGCGTAGGAATAATCCTTGCCACTGAGCCACCTGAAAAAAGCGTCCTGCGTCGAAACGCCGTTTAATGCCTTTCCATTTGGAGGGATGACGGCACTCGCGCTGAAACCGGCCGCTTTCTGAAAAGCCGCGCCATTAGCGCTCATAACGTAACGCACGGCTGAATTCGGATCCCAGAAGCTAACAGCACGATTTCCTCCAGACGGCACGATGCTTGTGTCGTCTGGCGTTCCGATAGTCCACTTGCTGTGGAAGCGCAGCTTTCCATCCTTATCCGTGGAGATCACTTCCCGCGCCATCTCCGCTTCCCACTGATCCGTCTTCATTATCTTGTAATTATAGGAGTACATGTCGGGGTTGCCGTCATCGAGATCGCTAAGTGCCTCCGATATCAGCGGAGCGCTAAGAGATGACTGCATGACAGCGCTGTCCTTGGTCATTAAGATGGCCGAGTTGATTGCTTTCATGAGTTCGTCCGAATTGCTGGCTATGTATGGCTGTGCATCGAAAGTGTCCATATTACCGAGAGTGACCTTGTCCGGGTTGCCCCCCTGGCCAGCGACCGCCATTTTAGTCAGATTGAGGTGCATCTCGTCAAGCGCCGCGTTCTCCGCAGTATTGGTCAGCGAACCTCTCTTTGGCACCATGCCGATAACGAGCGTCTGAATCGGCACGTCGAGATCAATCTCTTCCGGTTTCCCGATAATGCCGCCGCCGCTTTTGCGCTTTAACATCGAGACTTTTTCGTAGGGCGCGTAAATTTTGCTTCCATTGAGCGCGCCTGTCGTTACCGACCGATTGTTATTTTTCGTGGCCTTGTTCGTCGCGTCGTAGAGATTCTTGATCGCCTGAGCCGTCGTGTACGAGTAGTCCGCGTTCGACGTTGTTTTCAGCTCCTGCCCTGTCGTGATCACTATGAGCCAGTTCGGCTCGCACGCCGACCGTATCGGGTATGAGACCTCGGAAAGGCTTAGCGACGAATAGAGGCCAACCGGCGGGGAGAAGAAATCAAGGACTGACCCAGCGGCCTCGCCGGAGCCGGCGTTGAAGCGGCTTTTAATCTCGGCCTCGTTATCCTCCAACTCTGTGCTGAAAATTTTACGGTTGTACTCATAGTCTGTATTCATCAAGTTGTGGGAATACCATATCGCCGTCTCGACGCCGTCCTTCGTCTCCGTTGAGCCCGCCGTGAAGATATTTCTTTTATAATCGCCCCGCGTCATCCCGTAATTTGTCCTTGGGTCGGGATATATCGCGTGGGGGAGGATGAATACGCCCGCGACCCCTATCTCCGGATCTTTGTAGTAGTGATACTGGTTGTTTCTGTTATTGTCGTCGGCTTTGGTCACCTTATCGTCGATCTTGCCGTTATAGAGGTCAGCAAAGCCGTTTATCCACTGGCGGATCCTGTCGGCGTGGCTCATCTTCTCGCGATAGAAGCTGGGCGGCATACCATTGACGCCGTCGCGCCACTCCCTGTCGCCCTCTCGAATCGGCACGAGGAGCGACCCCCTGTGGAGCAGCTTGTAATAATTCTGTATTATTCGTTTGTTCTTGTCCGGGATCGACGAGTATAAAGGCTCGACTGTCTTGTGCTGCCACATCGGGTAATACTGGGCATGTATGGCATTGTAGCCCCTTATCTGCCCGGATATCGGCTGAATGAGAACGCCGTGTTTATATTGCTTTTTACCGTCCGTTTTGCCGTTTGCACCATGATCGCCGGGAGTCGTCCCGCTGAATTTCCTCGATGTCCAGACGTTAGTCCCGAACGGAGAAACCTTGTACATGCCGCTGAAGTCGTACCGGTGTTCCAAGCCATTATGGTCGCCGCCCGCTTTTTTATAATAGGGGGGAGTTTTTTTACCGGCATCCTTGTCGTAACAGAAATTCGTGTCGTTTGTCGTCGGCAGGTACGTTGACGCCAATCCAAATCTGATGCCTTTCAGCGCATTCTCGTCTTCCAGCAGCCTCCAGAGCGCCAGCTTTGCCTGGTACATCCTGCTGTCGTTGGGGACGAGTAAATAACTGGAAAACGTTGAGCCGACTTCAGCTTTTTCCATGCCCTTTTCCCAGTAATCGGGGTTCTGGAATATCAGGGCGTAAGGAAATCTCTTGGCGTCCGATATTTTGCTGTTGCCGCCATACTTGAACTCCGACGCGCCTTGTGGGAAAATCGGGGTAGTCTTGGAAGTCCCTATTTCTTTGGAGTCGAGATCCCAATGGGCAGCCCCAACATGCGCCGCCGGGGCCGATCCGGTGCGCTCCATCTCCAAAGGGATATTCTGGCTGGCGTAACCTTCCTTGACACCCCTGACACCCTTGTCAGTGTCCTCTTTTGCGAACGGAGCGTAGTAGTTAATGCCGTTTAATTTAAGGTCTTCCTCGATGTTCTTAGATCTTTTGACGTAGTTATTCGACTTGTCAATGTCGCGCCCGTACAGATTACGCTCCGGGCGTAGCACAGCGCCGCTCCAGGCGGCCGGCATGGCGCCGATTCCGTAAGTCGCGTTCTTCATCATGTCAATGACATCATCGACGGTATAGCCGTAAACGGTCTTCGTCGCGTTCCAGTCAGCGCCGGGCCGCCCGCTGACCGTCCAGTCCTTATCCAGCACGACCGTCGGCATGACGGACTTTGTGGAAAACGACATGGCGGCCGTCGCGTCCACCATAAACAGCACGTTTGGCTTGCGGCCGATTTCGTCAGGCTGTTTCAGGATATCGGAGTCCTTGAGCCCGACCTCGTCTTTTAGGATCGCTCCGACGTTCAGCCCCGCTTCCGCTATAGGAATCCCACTGGCCCAGGCGGCACCAGCCACAGGCAGAGATATTTCCGATACAAAAATTGTCAATACAATTGCAGCAATCAGCCTCTCCAAAAACCTCGCAAAATCTCGCTTCATTTCAAACCTCTTCTATTTTATAATTTTTGGTTGGAAAATACACCTTTAAAACGTTGATATTTGAGCTAAAATTTAGAAAAAATAAAATATTAGCGCGGTATCCCTATTGCGTAGGTAATTTCATTTCAAAAATGTCTATTTTCCATAAATCTTAATCATCACGAGAGATAATAAATTATTCTGTCACATCTGTCAAGGTTGGGTTATAATAAATACGTAAAAAGTGAAGTTATCGTTACAAAAACTATAATATATTAACAACGGTATTAAATATGAAGGCTCCCATGAAAGTTGACAGGGATCGAAAGGCCCGTCAGAAAACATTAAACATGCGGCACGCAATCGGGCAGAAGGATCCGTTTTGCAATCAGTGCGTGCCATTCAGCTCAACGCGCAGGGAGAGCAAAATGGATTGCGGCCTTATCATTCAATATAATACGCAAGGGTGCCGCATCAGCCAAAAAGGGAGGCAGAAGCGCATGGGGGATTTACGCTTGAAGGACCAGGTCATCATCGTCACAGGCTCAGGACGGGGAATAGGCAGAGCTGTCGCGCTGCGCCGGCACCGAAGGCCTTGGCGAGACTAAGATAAAGAACATCGACATAGTGGGCGAGAAACTGAGCGACGTTGCCGTGCATTTCCGCCGCCCGAACGACCTATGACGGAGCGCTGAGCTTGCAACGGCGGGCGCACTGGGAATGCTGGGCCGGCCATAGGCGCGACGTCCTGATATTTCAGCAAAACGGGCCGGTGATAACCTGCGGCATAGATGCGGATAAAGAACACATCCTGTGGAGCGGAACCCGCCTGCGGGCGGCGGGTATTTCGGTGCGGGAAGTCCAGCGGGGCGGCGGCGTCACGTACCACGGCCCCGGGCAGATCGTCATATCGCCATTGCTGCACTTCCTGCGCTACCGCCGCACGGCACACCTTTATCTGCGGGCGCTCGAGGAAACGATGGCGCTGCTTCTGGAAAAATTCGGCGCCGAGCCTCAGAGAATAGACGGCAAGAGCGGCGTCTTCGTGAACGGGGACAAGATCCTCAGAGCTGACGCCGGCACATGCCACGCGAATCCGCGCGGCAAAGCGCCTATGAATCCGCCGCGCCGTCAAGACCGCTTATATATATGTCGTTGATTATGTCCTCTATCCTCTCTTCCTCGACCGTGACGGACGTTATTTCAGCTTTCCCGGATATCTCGTCTATCAGGCGGCCCATCGACGTCCCTCCCTGCTCGATCTCGAAATTCCACGTCAGCCCTCCAGATGCCGGGTATCCGCCCGCCCCTTCAGCCTTGAATTCCGCGAGCGGCGTCCTGAGCCCGATCTTTATCGTCTTCTTGCCACGGTAGCGCTGCCTTAAAGCCTCAACCGGCGAATCGGCGACTATGCAGCCGCCGTCGATCAAGAGGACGCGGGCAGCGGCATCCTCCGCGTCCTTCATGTCGCGGGTCGACATTATCACGGCAGTGCCCCGCTCGCGGCACAGCCTTTTTATAAATTCCAGGATCTGACGTCTCGCGGCAGCGTCAAGCCGCGCCAAGGGCTCGTCCAAGACGAGAAGTTTCGGGCCGTGCTGAATAGCCGCGCCCACTTCAGCCGCCATGCGCTGGCCCGGGCGCAGTTGACGGACGGGCTGGTTCCATAAATCGCCGATGTCCAGATGTTCCTTGGCGTATTCTATGTTCCGCAGGCGGACGTCCTCCGGGACGCGGTATATTTTCCCGAGAAGCGTAAAAGAGTCGCCAAGCGGCAAGTCCCACCAGAGCTGGCTGCGAAAGCCGAAGACCACGCCGGTCTTAAGCGCGTTCTCACGGCGTTTTTTGAAAGGATCCGCGCCCATGACGGACAGCTTTCCTGAAACAGGTGCCAGGATGCCAAGGATCATCTTTATGAGCGTCGACTTGCCCGCGCCGCCAGGCCCCGCAAGCGTGACCAGTTCGCCTTCTTTTATGGAAAAATTCATATCCTTCACGGCGGAAAACATCTCAGGCCTGCCGGAAAAGACGCTCTCCAAAAAACCGGCGCCATGTTTTTTTATCGCATATGCGAACGAAAGGCCCTCAGCCTCTATTAGAGCGCCCATCCTAACACGCTAGCCCTCTCTGCCCGAATATCTCTCGAGCCCCGCATTGAAGGCGCTGAGCGAGAAGAGGAAAAAAAAGACGCCTATCAGGGGAGAGAGAATGCCTATGACAAATTCCTCGTTCGTCTGAACCCTCCGCAGGATTATGAGGCTCGGGTAGTAGTTGATGACTGCCCAGGGAATGGCGTATGTCAGCCCAAGCCTGATGAAATCAGGGAATATGGAGAGGGGATAGTCCGTAAACGACCGGATCTCGCCGCAAAATATGGCCGCGATCTTTTGCAGGCGTATGCCCCAAAAGCTCAGGCTTCCTATTATGAGCATGGCGCCAGATTGGATAAGGACTCCGCTAATGACCGATGCCGCCAGGTAAACGTAGCTGAACGCGGTCATGTGGTAGCTTATTTTGCCGAGAGCCCCGGCAATGAATATGACCGTTACGGCGATCTGGCCCAAAAAAGCGCTCCCAAAGCGCCTGCATGCGAGATACTGCACGACGCCCATCGGGCGGACGAGGCAATTGTCCAGATTCCCGGACGCTATCTCGTTATCGAGCTGATAAACCGTGTACCGGAACAGGATGCCCGCTATGGCGTACGCGAATATGTTGAGCCCCAACAGGACGGAGAGATCCTCGAACCCCCAGCCGTCTATGCCGCCGAAACGCCTCGTGATCGCCCAAAGGATCGTATATGTAATGAAGTAGCTATAGAAATTCGCGAACATCCCGGCGTAAAAAGAAAAACGATCCTTCATTCCGGCCTTTAAGGAGAACGCGGCAAAGCTGGCGTACACGCGCAGGAAATTCATGCCGCCGCACCTAGGGCTTTCCTGAAAGCTATGCGGGAGAGCAGAATGTTCATCGCGGCGAACATCGCAATCCATAAGGACAATATCATGAACCCGCCAGTGATCTGAGCCGTGCCGGACGGGGCTAAAAGCGTTTCAAGGGGAAAAGAATAAAGAAATCGGAACGGCATCGCGTAAGCTATCTCGAAAATAGGGGACGGAAGCATGGCAAGCGGGAAAAACCCGCCCGCCAGAAGCCTTATCGTGTCGTCCGCCAGACGCCGCGGCAGCCAGACGTCCGGAAGCATAAACGCCGAAAAGCCTATGAGGGAGTACATGAGGACTGACAGCGCGTGCCCCATGATGAGGGACAAAAGGAAAAAACCTATATTGAAGTAAGTGCCGTACCGCAAAAACGGCAGGAAGACGAGAATGACCGGCACCCCGCGCAAAATGAACCTCGCGCAGATTTTAGCAAGCTCAATCTGCCAGGACATCGCGAAAAAGCCTACCGGCATGGCGATATCCGCCGCTAATCCCCCGGATGCGATTTTTTTGCCTATGGATTCCGCTATCCTCCTGCATTGGAATATGCCGACGATATTCGATATTACGGTATACTTTGTCATGAAGGACAGGGCATCGGAGTCGTTTTCAAACAAAACGCGCCAGAGCATCAGGCTGATCGCGATAAAGACGACGGAACCGAAAAAAGAAAAAAACACGCCCTTTCGATAAATGAGCGAGCTTTTGAGCGAAATCATGAAAAAAACCATCTACGCGCGCTCCTTGAAGTCCATGTAAGACAGGCTTGGCTGAATGTCGCTGTTGTCCTGATATTTCGCGCTCCTGTATTTTTCGAAATCGCCCTTTATCGTGTGATAGTAGATCTGGCATATCTCTGCCATCGGATACACCCTTACAGGCTGGACGCACTGTATTTCAAGCGTCCAGAAGCCCGAAAAGCCGACATCGCCGAAGCCGGCCGTGACGTGAATATAAAGCCCCAGCCGCCCTATCGACGAACGGCCCTCGAGCATCGGGACAAAAAAATCCGTCGACGTGTGCTCGTGCGTACGCCCGAGATAAAGCTTTCCCGGATAGAGAACGAGCCCCTCAGGCGGGATCAGAATCCTTTCCGTGGCGAGGGGTTTTTTCATATCCAGTACATGATCCGTGTATGTAATCAGCTCGTGGTGCAAGCGTAGATTATAGCTGTTGGGATTGAGCAGCCTCTTTTCAAAAGGGGTAATCGAAATTTTCCCGTTCCCTATCTGCCTTTCTATCTCAATGCCGGACAAGATCAATGCGACTCAGCCCCCGGATATTTTCGATCAATTGCCGTTCATGCCGATCGGCGCACGCACGCTTTGCCCCTCGGCTGTTTTTTCTATACAATTGTATCATACCTTGTTATAACCGTTAAATTGCCAGCTTGACAAATTTTTTCCGAGAAAGTAATATTCTGTTAGTTTGATGATCCTAACTTACAAGTCGCCGAGAGAGAGCGCTTTCGATGTCTTTTTGAAGTTAGTATATGCTAACTCAGGGATTTATGAGGCCCCTGATTCCATCTTCAAGTTATGGCGTTTTGACGCCGGGGACATGAAGGGCAAAGCGCAAAGGTGACGCGTAGGATAAAAGTCATGCCGAAATAGGCATGTGCATGGCGGATGGTTAATACAGGATCAGAAAGAGGTTTTATCATGTTCTTGCGGAGATTGATGGCGTTCCTGGCTACGCAGGGCGATGATGTTTTTATCGAATCTATGATAACGTGTTTCGCCGCGCCGGTGACGCGCGGACTCAAGTGCGGGGCGCTGCTCAACCTTCAAAGGAGAGGCGCCGATCTACGCCCTTTCTGGGCCGCGTCGAAAGAAAGGATAAAACGCGCGCTTTCGCTCGAGTTTGCGGAAATCTCGTCAGACGAGCGGTCGATACTGCTTCTCGCCTACAGGGACGCGCCGCTTCTAGAGGCGCTCTCGTCCGAGGGCGCAAGGGAGCTTCTGCTCGAATACGGCTACTCGGACGGGTTTACCTCGCCGGCGCCTTATGTGAACGAGATAATTTTCCGGTTCCGAGAGGGCATTCAGCATGAGATAGGGTTGTTCCTAGGCTATCCGTGCGAGGACGTGCGGGGGTTTATAGAAAACAAAGGCAGGAACTCGAAAATTTCAGGATACTGGAAGGTTTACGGGGACAAAACAGGTGCTTTGAAAAAATTCAAAGAGTTCAAAAGAGCCGAGGCTGAGAGCGTCCGCGAGCTGCTGGAAAGGATACGCCCTGAATGCGGCGCTCTGGCCGTATAAACGAAGGAGGAATCGACATGGCAAGCATCGGGATAATCTACTGGTCCGGAACAGGCAACACGGAAAAGATGGCGGAGCTTATCGAGCAGGGGGCAAAAGAGGCCGGGGCGTCCGTCACGCGGAAAACCGTTTCAGAGGCGTCTTGCGACGAACTGGCCGGGTATGACGTCGTCGTCTTCGGCTCGCCTTCAATGGGCGCGGAAGTCGTGGAGGAGAGCGAGATGGCGCCGTTCGTGGCCTCCGCTCTGCCTGGCCTGAAGGATAAAAAGGCCGCGCTCTTTGGCTCCTACGGATGGGGAGATGGGGAGTGGATGCGCAACTGGTCGCAGGAGCTCAAATCCTCCGGCGTGAACCTTATGGGCGACGGGCTTATCGTGAACGAGGCCCCGGCCGGGGAAAGCGCTGACGCGTGCGTCGCTTACGGCAAGGCCATCGCCGCTTTTTAAACTGAGGCAATATTCGCTGATTTTGCCCATATCATGGGCATCCATTCAAATTTCCTTCGAAAAAATCCTCGCGTCACCAACTCAATCAACCGTAAAGCACCCGGCCTCAAAAAGCCGGGTGCTTTCTCCATGTCCCAGGCGCGGGCCTCTTCTCTCTTGAAACCCGCTATCCGTAAAAAATACTTTCATCCGCGGCTACATGATTTATAATCAATACATAAATCTTTTGTCACGCAATGACACATTAAAACTGGAGGTCGGCAATAATGAAATATTACAGGACGGCCATAAGGATCACGGCGGCGCTTCTTTATATCGCGTCCGCGGGAACCGCGCTCGCGGCGGACTGGCCCACGTTCAGGGGCAATGCCCAGCGGACGGGGGATATTCAGGCGCCGTCGCAGCAGGCTGGCGTCATCGCGGGGCAGATCGCCTGGCAGCGGAGCGTGCCAAGCTCTATTCAGTCCTCTCCCGCCGTTTCCGGCGGACGGATATTTTTCGGCTGCAACGACGGCAACCTCTACGCGGTCAGGGAGTCTGACGGCGGCCTGCTCTGGCGCTTCAGCACGAACAACTGGGTAGCTTCGTCGCCCGCCGTCGCGAACGGCCTTGCGGTGTTCGGCAGCTACGACGGAAAGGTATACGCGGTCGACGTGGCCTCCGGCGAGCTGAAGTGGCAGTTCACGACACACAACATGGTCGCCTCCTCCCCCGCCATCGCGGACGGCAGGGCCTTCTTCGGAAGCGTCGACGGGTACGTTTACTGCGTCGACATAAAGACAGGCTGGCAGAAATGGAACTACAAGGCGGGGCGCGAGGTGTACGGCTCTCCGTCCGTGGCCGGAGGGACCGTCTACATCGGCAACCATGACGGCAAGATGATGGCGATCGACGCCGCGACCGGCAAGCTCAAATGGCGCGCCATAGTCGGCGGCCCCGTGGTGACGGCCCCGGCGATAGCGGACGGGTACGTTTATTTCGGGAGCTGGGACGGCAAGCTTTACTGCGCGGACATAAAGAATCAGGCCGTGATATGGAGGCATGACTCCGGAGGGTCAATAGAGTCGTCCCCGCTTGTGGCGAACGGGAAGGTTTACTTTGGCAATATCCTCGGGAAGATGACAGCGCTCGACGCCAGGAGCGGAAACGTCGTCTGGCAGTCCGAGACGGGACAGACGATTATCTCGTCCCCGTCGATCCGGGGAAATCATATCTTTTTCGGCAACAACGACAACGGGATATTGGCGCTGGACGCCGCAAGCGGCGCCGAACTGTGGAAGATACAAGCCCTCGGTTTAGTCACGACCGCTCCGGCGGTCGGCGCGTCCTCGGTGTACGTCACGGGAATGGATGGTATAATAAGAAGCATAAAATAAAAATAAAAGACAGGCATATCCTGAAGCCAGGGCGATGCCGTTTTTGCCGTCCTGGCTTGGGAGACGTAAAATATAATGAAGCTTTTCTTGAAATTCGCGCGCTACTACGCGCCGCACCTGAGGCTCTTCGCGGCTGACATGACCTGCTCCTTCTCGGTCGCTGTTTGCAATATGTTTTATCCCATGATCACGCGCAGGATCATAAACGTCTACCTGCCTGGCAGGGACATCGGCATGATCGCGGCATGGGCCATAGCGCTCTTTTTCATATATTTCCTCAAGGCCGCCCTGGTCTATTTCATCCAATTCTACGGGCATGTCATGGGCGTACGCATACAGGTCGACATAAGGCGCGACGCTTTCAACCACCTTCAGCGGCTTCCGTTTTCATACTTCGACAGGACGCAGACCGGTGCCATAATGTCGCGGATAATAAACGACACGTTCGAGATCGCGGAACTCGCCCATCACGGCCCGGAAGATCTTTTCCTGTCCGTCG
Organism: Synergistaceae bacterium; assembly: GCA_031257775.1. Classification (GTDB taxonomy): domain Bacteria; phylum Synergistota; class Synergistia; order Synergistales; family Synergistaceae; genus JAIRNC01. The sequence continues at coordinate 5,259 of JAIROA010000035.1, read as the reverse complement.
TGATGATCGCGGGCGCCTTTGTCCTGCTCTGCACGATGAACGTGCGGCTGACCTTGACGATTTTCGCCTGCCTGCCAGCCCTCCTCTGGTTCGCGATACTGCAAAGGAAAAAACTCTCCAGAACGTCCATGGCGACCAGGGCCCAGATTGGAGAGGTCAACGCCGATCTGCAGAACAGCATCGCCGGCGTCCGGGTGGCGAAGGCTTTCGAGACATCAGGGCACGAGCAGGAGCGCTTCCAGATCGGCAACAAGTCTTACGAAAAGGCGCGCGCAATGCAGTATAAGGCGATGGCTGATTTCGGCGCGGGGACTGGCTTCATTCTCGACATGCTCATGCTCGTGACGCTCTTTGCGGGAGGAGCGTTCGCGTACTATGGGAAGATCGGGCCCGGCGAGCTTGCGGCGTACCTTCTCTTCGCAGGGCTCTTTACAGAGCCCATAAAGCGCCTCATCAACTTCATAGAGCAGCTTCAATCAGGAATGACGGGCTTTATCCGCATCCAGGAGCTTATGGCGGCGGCACCGGAAGAGGACACGCCCGGCGCCGTCGCTATCGAAACCGTCAGGGGCGCCATATCGTTCAATGACCTGACGTTCAGCTACGACTGCGGGGAAAGCGTCCTGTCCGGCATAAATATAGATATAAATCCGGGAGAGACAGTGGCGATCGTCGGCCCCTCCGGAAGCGGCAAGTCCACGCTCTGCCATCTCCTGCCTAGGTTCTACGAGCCGGAATCCGGGGCGATAACGCTCGACGGACGCGACATCAGGGAGTACAAGCTGCTCTCGCTGAGGGAGAGAATCGGGATAGTCCAGCAGGACACGTATCTTTTTGCCGGGTCGATCAGGGACAACATAGCATACGGAGACTTCGGCGCGTCAGACGAGGAGATACTGGACGCCGCAAGGCAGGCCAGCATAGACGGCTTCATAGGCTCTCTCCCGGACGGCCTCGATACTTACGTCGGCGAGCGCGGCGTCACGCTCTCCGGCGGGCAGAAACAGAGGATAGCCATAGCGAGGGTTTTTCTGAAAAACCCGGAAATACTGATACTGGACGAGGCGACGTCCTCGCTCGACAACGCGACGGAATCCGCCATTCAGGGCGCTCTCGAAAACCTGAGCCGGGGCCGTACGACGCTCGTGGTGGCCCACCGCCTGACCACGACCCGGAACGCCGACAGGATCGTCGTATTGACGAAAGAGGGCGTACAGGAGACCGGGACGCACGAAGAGCTGTTAGCCTCAGGCGGCATCTACGCCTCGCTGTGGATGGCGCAGGAACGGGGCAGCGCTGATTCCCGGCAAGGAAGCCCTTAGCATTGCCGCCCGCAAAACTTATGGCGGCTTCTGCGGGTTCCGCGCTACGCGGGCCTTCTTTTCCTGAAAAACGATATTTCCCGAAACCCGGCTTCCCGCAGGAGCGATTCGGCTTCAGGAATCCCCTTGCCGACTTGCGCGGAGGCGTGCGAATCCGACCCTGTCGTGACAATCTCTCCTCCCACCGCCTTGAAGGCTTTCAAAATTTCAAGCGGCGGGAGAATTCCGCCTGTGCCCTCCTTAAGGCAGTGAGAGTTTGCCTCTATGCCCTTCCCGTGCCGGGCGAGCGACGCCAGAGCTTCGCGGACGAGCCCGCTAAACCCGCTCAGGCTTATCTTAGCCCTCTGCACACGGCTCATTGCCCTCAGCGGATAGCCGATGTGCCCCATGACGTCGAAACAGTCGCATTCCGAAAGCTCAAGCAGCTCCTCATAGTACTTCCTTAAAACATCCAGAATATCCGGGCGGTCATAATCTATGAAGTAAAAATCCTCCTCGCCGCGCACTTTATGGACGGAGCCGATAATGAAATCCATTTCCGCGCCCCCGGCAAGCTCGCGGGCTAAGGCAATGTCGTGGTGCGGCTCGCCTATCTCAAGGCCCATCGCTATTTCAAGCGATCCGCCGAACTCGCCCCTGGCCTCCGCCACCTCTTTCATAAGGTCTTCCTTGACGGCCATGCAAGCCTCGGCCCCTAAATATGTCTCGCAGTGATCCGTAAACGCCACCCCGGCAAGCCCGTTCCTTATCGCCGCCTCGCATATCGCGATGACCGGATCTCGCCCGTCATGGGAATTCCTCGTGTGAACATGGCTATCGTAAATGGCGCTCTCCCCCGCTTCTAATTCTAATTCCAAATCAACTCATAACAGATGAGTTGATTTGGGAAAAACCTCGGGCACTTCGTGTTGGGCGCAACATCGCGTTGCGCTATTCCGATTCTAAGGAAAGGCTGATTTATCGTCAGGGGCCTAAAGGGTGAAGATTTAAACCCCTGCAACGCCTGGGCTCTTAAACGTTGAAATGTCGTTTAGGCGAATTAATCAGCGCTTCCCTAAATCAAATTATGGTTCATTTGATTTAGAATCGGAATAAATGAAAAATCCCATGCTGTCAGTCAGAATCCCCGGCGTTATTTTTTTCTTACCGGCCACATCAAACGCTTATGGCGTCTTGATTTGTTTCTCTTGAAATTTCACATCGCATTTTCTGGGATATTATGTCATACTTTACCGATGAGAGGGGGCTTTTTTACGGAATGAATCATGATGACAAAAGCGGAGGCATTCTCATTCTTGATTTTGGCTCCCAGTACACGCAGCTTATCGCGCGCAGGATACGCGAATTCGAGGTATACAGCGAGATCTTGCCATGGAACGTCTCGCCGGATGAGATCCGCGCGCGGCACCCGAAGGGGATCATCCTTTCAGGCGGGCCAAGAAGCACCGTAGGGCCGGACGCGCCGGACATAGACCGGTCAATAGTCAGCGGCGCGGTTCCCGTGCTGGGCATCTGCTACGGGATGCAGCTTTTAGCCAACATGCTCGGCGGAAGCGTCGAAAGAGGAAGGCTCGGCGAGTACGGCAGGACAAGCGTGAAGCTCGACAAATCGCGTGAGGCTAAAATATTTAAGGACGTCCCGGACGGGATCGACGTCTGGATGAGCCACTGGGACGAGGTCAGCAAACTTCCGGACGGGGCGGTCAGCCTGGGATCGAGCGAGTCCGGCGCTTGCGCCGCGTTCTCTATGGATAATGACATGATCACGGCACTTCAGTTTCATCCCGAGGTCGAGACGACGCAGTACGGGCGCGAAATGCTGTCCGCTTTCGTCTTTGACGTCTGCGGGTGCGACGCGAACTGGAAGCTCGGCGACTGGACAGCCCGCTCGCTTGCGGTGATGAAAGAACAGATCGGAGAGACGGACAGGATCGTATGCGGGCTTTCCGGCGGCGTCGATTCGACCGTCGCCGCGGTTCTCGTCTCAAAAGTCGCTGGGGACAGGCTCGACTGCATATTCGTCGACCACGGCTTTCTGCGAAAGGATGAGGCGGATCTTGTGCTGGAGATGTACAAGAGGCTGAACCTGCGGGTGCGCCGCGTCAATGCCCAAGACCGTTTCTTAGGCGCGCTCAAGGACAAAACGAGCCCCGAGGATAAACGGAAGATCATAGGCGAACTCTTCGTGCGCGTCTTTGAGGAGTCGGCCAAATCTGAAGGCGGCGCTGAGTGGCTGCTCCAGGGGACGATTTACCCGGACGTGATTGAGAGCGGATTCGTCGGCGGGGACGTCATAAAAAGCCACCACAATGTCGGCGGCCTGCCCGACGACCTTGAAATGAGCCTGCTGGAGCCGCTCCGCGAGCTCTTTAAGGACGAGGTGCGAAAGATCGGCCCCCTGCTCGACATTCCTGACGACTTCCTCAAGCGTCATCCCTTCCCCGGGCCCGGCCTCGCCGTAAGATGCCTTGGCAGCCTCACTAAGGAGAGGCTGGACATATTGAGGGAAGCTGACGCCATATTCATAGAAGAGATAAAATCATCAGGCCTCTATGACTCCATCTGGCAGGCATTCTGCGTGCTGCTGCCCGTGCGCAGCGTCGGGGTGGCGGGCGACGCGAGGACTTACGGGGAGACTGTCGTCCTCCGCGCCGTGAAGTCGCTCGACGCGATGACCGCGGAATCGGTGCGCCTGCCCTGGGATCTGGTGGACAGGGTGACAAAGAGGATCTGCGGGGAAGTTCCGCAAGTCGGGCGCGTCGTGCTTGACGTGACAGGCAAGCCGCCGGCGACGATCGAGTGGGAATGACTTTTTTCTTTTCACGACGTTTCACGACTTGCCGAAAAGCCTTGTAAATAGCCATTTCTCACGATAGTACATTGCATATCTTGTCAGTAAAAAACGGCTTTGGGTACAAATTTTCATATCTTTTTGTACCCAGATTTGTACCCAGAAATAGCCCTGAAAATGAGCGGAGCGGGAGAGGATTTGCTACACGAATAGAGAGAATTTAATACCGTGAATTATAGTGCCAAAAGCGTCCATCGCCAACATCCACGAGAGGAATAAAGAGCGTCTGGACGCACTTTCAACTAAGATCACGTTGTCCCAAGTTGAGGGAACCCGCACCGTTACGGTTGACTATATTGACTTTTCCCCAAATCCCCAAACAAGGAATGTCCGTGTTCGATTTATTCGATTTTCCAAAGCCCCGAAAAAAGAAATCCGGATAAATCGGATAAATCGAACATGGCGAGGGCAGAGGCGGCTAATTTACGTAGGGGCGTTGATGGGAAGCTCGGAAGGAAACCAGTGTTCCCACAATCTGTGGGACGACTGGTTTCAAGAAAACATAGCACACCAGGAGCGGCAACAAAAGCCACAATCCTCGAAGTCTCGCGCCCGGCAGCCGCGCAGCCCCGGGCCTTTCGGTGCATTCGCGCTTTGGTTGAGGTTGGTCAGGATGTAAATTATTCACCTGGCCCTCTTTCGCTTTTAGGGGTTTGCTATCTTTTTTCAGCCTCGTCAGCACATAGTTTTAAATATAACAACTCGTTTTGATTTAGGTTTTGGGTGTGAGCGGCAGGGCGTGAATTTTTCACATCCCTCTCGGCTGAAAGTTTAGCCCCCTCATTCCACCTAGTGGACGGGCACCACCGCCTGGAGATATGCGAGCGGCACGGGATACCGTACACGGTCAAGTATCAGAGTTTCCCTGACACGAAGGCGGCGAAGGCGTGGATGCGCAGGAACCAGCTCGCGCGGCGGAACCTCGACAAGGCGGAGCGCGACCAGTGGATTAAGGAACTGCGGGCCGGCGGCTGGACGCAACAGGCCGTCGCAGATGAGCTAGGGATAACCAAACAGCGCGTTGGGCAAATAGAGAAGGGAAGTAAAGAGATTTTACTCCCTGACCAACGCTCACTAAATCTAAAT
>JAIROA010000015.1 GCA_031257775.1 Synergistaceae bacterium | reverse complement strand
TCTTCGCCACGTTCTCGTACTCCTTAAATTTTAACGCGCCGGCTGGCGGCACGCTCTCTGTCAGCCGGGGAAGCGAGACCCTGACGAGCGGAAGCATAGTCCACGCGCTGGAGGTTCTGGGCGTGACCTACGATGGTCCCGGCAGGCTCGTCTTTACCGGGCTTGAAGCGGCCGCGCCCGGCACGACAATCGATCCGTTCACCGGCGCGATAAAGGAGTCCGCCCCGACGAATGAGAACCCCAACAATACGGGCGAGACGACAGAGATCGCTGACGACGGCGGTTCGAGCGGCGGCTGCAGCGCGGGCATGGCAGGCTTCGCGCTGCTGGCGTTCGCCATGATCGCGGCGAGCGCGGCCAGGAAAAAGGCGAGGTAAACGAGCCAAGGCGGCGGGGCCGGAGCCTTTTCCCGCTCCCGGCCCCGCCTTCGTCATTAATAAATCAAGCGTTCCTTATGTCTTCGAGAAGAAATTCCTGCTTTATCTTCCGAACGAGGACAGCGGTGAAAAACACCGAGAGCAGCGACGCGAAGAACCATGAGACAGGCTGAAAGAGCCAAATGCCGCTTATTCCGAACATGTAAGCAAAAAAGTAGGCGGATGGGACGCGGATGAATATCGAGCGCACGAGCTGAGCGGCCGTGCCGTAAAAAGAGCGCCCTGTCGCCACGAATAGCGCGTTCATTATGAACTGCGAGATTATGAACGGATAGGCGGAAATGGCGTAGCGGATGGACAGCACAGCAGCCTCCGCCGCTTCGGCGGTAGGCCTGAACAGGTTGATAAAGAGTCTCGGAGATATAAACAGGATCGAACCTACCACCAGAATCACGGAACAGGCGATGATCGATGCCGACTTCATCCCCTCTATCATCCTTGGAAGATCCCTCCTGCCGTAGTTGAAGGCCAGAAACGGCGTGAGCGCGGCGCAGACGCCGACTATTACCGTGAATGAAAAATCCTCGATGCGAAGGCTCATCATGAGGGCCACCACAGCGTAATTCCCGAACCCGTACAGTATCCTGTTGATCCAGCCAAAGCCGAGCGCGACGCTGCCTGTCGATATGGCAACGGGCAGCCCGATATACGCGATGAGCCTCCAGTATTTCAAGAAGGCTCTCCTCGCGTTCGGCAAGACCGGGATGAATATGCCGCCGGAGCGCTTCATTTTAAAGTATAGATAGACCGAAGAGGCGACCCTGCCTATGAGCGTCGCTATCGCGGCGCCCTCTATGCCCATGCCCATAGGGAATATGAATATCGGGTCAAGGATTATGTTGACGGCGTTCGCGATCGTCATCGCGATAAGGGGCGTCATTGTGTCGCCCTGGCACCGAAAGACGCTGTTCGATATGAACGTGTAGGCTATGAACGGCGCCATAAAGAACCACCAGAAGTTGTAGAGATAGGCTTCACCGATGATCCCCTCCGCGTCCGCGCCGAGGCTGCGGAATATCCAGCCCGAAGGGCCGCGAAAGGCAAGAGGCAAAGTGACAAGGCAAAGGGCATAAGCGAGCGTGAGGCCTGAAACCGCGATCATATGGGCTTGTCTTCCGTTCCCCCGGCCCAAGTTCTGGCCGACGAGCGCGGTCGTGCCGGCAACGACCCCTTCCATGAGCGCGAAATACGTGATAGCTACCGGCAGCGACAGCGACATGGAGGCTATGGGCACCTCGCCAAGCCAGGAAACGAATATGGAGTCCACAAGGAAGACGAGCGTATTCAGGAACATCATGCCCATCGAAGGCAGGGCCATGCGGAGAAGAAGCGGCATTACCGGGGCGCTGCCCAAGTCAGCCTGTTTTTGCGCAAGAGAGCTATTCATAATTTTTGTTTCCAAACCTTTCATATTCGCAAGCCGCTTCACGGCACGCAGCTTGGTATAGCGCGTTAACAAAAGAACGCTACGTGGCAAATGTTCCGCGTCCTTGCAATAAGCACTTTCAACGGTTTCCACTTCAGGCCTTTTATTTAAATATCGCTATATTACGCATCTCGCCGCGCCAGCCGAAGCGTACGTAATCATTTCATTATATATTATCCTCGGGATAAATTAATCAGCAAAAGGATCGTTAAAATAGCGAATGAGCCACAATAAAAAACGGGGCCGAGCGGCCCCGTTTTTTATTTACAGGCAGAGGATGGATCAGTTTACGCGCCAGTTGCCGCCCTGCACGACGCCCTGCTGAATGACGCCCTTGTAGTTGTTCCACATCTTGCCGGAGTTCTCGAATGTCGGCTCGATAACGTCGTTGCCTGGCACCCAGCATGCCGGAATGACCTTGCCCCCGTTGTCGTTGAACTCTTTCATGGCAAGGGCGACGCGAAGCAGTTCCTGCGGGTTGCGGCCCAGAGGCGCGGCGTTGATGTGAACGGCCTGAACCACGCCGTTTTTATCGATCAGGACGACTCCCCTCAAGTCAACGGCGCCCTCCTCGTCGAATATCCCGTAGGACGAGCCAATCTTGCCCAAAGCATCCGAAAGCATCGGGAAGGGATAGTTGGCGCCGTGCGCCTGCGATAGCTCGCTCTCATTCCACTCCTTATGCGAGAACTTGCTGTCGGTGCTGATCACAAGCACCTGAATCCCGGCCTCAACAAACTTATCCTTTAAAGAGGCCAGCGAAATGAGCTCGGTGGGGCAGACATACGTGAAATCGCCAGGATAGAAGAAAAGCATTACATACTTGCCCTTGAAATCCTTTAGCGAATACGTCCCGAAATTTCCCTTTACCGCGTCGAATCCCGATACCTCAAAATCTGGAGCTGGTTTCCCAATGCGCGCCATCTCACACATACAATTACACCTCCGTGATTTTTATATGATAGCCTATTGTGTCCGCTTAATTATAATGATTTTAATTTAAGATTGCTCAGTAAAATTACTTAGAATCCCGCTCAGTAACCTGTGACGCGGCACAACCGCAATCCGCCGATCTTTCAGCCGTTTCCTGGCGCTTCAGGATTGGCTCTACAAAAATGTCAATGACCTCTTGGGATATCTTTGAAATAACAGCCGAAACCATATAACACCTCCCCACTCGCGTCTCTCATCCGCCACACAAGCCTTTAAAAAAACGATACATAACTTAATAAATATATTAACATAATAATAAAGCAACAATGCGATCATGTCGAGTCCCATTTTAAAATTTGTCGCTATTTTAAAATTCTCCTTGATCACGCAACACGAATCGCCTATGGTGATATATAATCCGTTTTAAAGCGGGATGATCCTTTATTCATAAATTAAGGCATGGGGGGATGGGAGAGTGAAGTTTGTCCTTGAGAACGTTGGGCCTCTTCGCAGGGCGGATATCGAACTTGGAGACATCACGGTTATCTGCGGCGAAAACAACACAGGAAAGACTTACGCTACCTGCGCCCTGTACGGTTTTTTAAAAAAAGCGCGGCAGCTTTCTTCGCCATTTGAGATAAGCGACGCGCAATACTCGCAGCTCTTTCAGTCCGGCAAGATCGCGATCCGTTACGAGCCGGAAAAGATAGTATCCATCACCGCGGATATATTTTCCGACGCGTCGCGCGAATACTCGGGCGAGCTGCACGACATTCTTGCCTGCTCTGGGGAAGCCCTATCCGGCGCTTCCGTGAGGGCGGAGTTCTCCGAAGAGGATTTCGCGCCCATGAGCAAAAGGATGAACAGCGCCATTCACGTAAGCACCGATCTGTCCACGGTGCTTAACATCAACGTGCGGAGAGGCCTTATAAACATCCAGCTTAACAACAGGGAACACAGGGAACCTCTTGAAAGCGAACACATGCGCGATTGGATAAGCGATGCCGTGACACGCATTTTCATAAAGCACTTGTTCCCGGACAGCTTTATCGCGAGCGTGGAGCGCACAGGCATAGAGATTTTCAGGGACGAGATAAGCCTCGCCCGCGACAGTTTCTTAGAGGACATGATCAACTGCGGGAGATCCGGCCGCCAGATGAAGCTGCCCTCAAATTACCCGCTGTCCACAAGGGACAACCTAAAGTCGCTCCTGCGCTTCAAACAGATAAGGACTGACCACCTGAGCCCTGTCGCGATGGAGCATCCTAAAATACTTACGGACTTCGCTGACATCATAGGCGGCGAGTATATCATAGACAGCATGATGGGAGTCCGCTTCAAGCCGGCCTCAGCCGACATATCCCTGTCGATAACCGAGAGTTCCAGCTCCGTCAGATCGCTTCTCCTGACGGGCCTGTATATAAAGCACATAGCCAACTTCGGCAATCTGCTCATCGTGGACAAGCCGGAGATGAACCTGCACCCGAACAATCAGCGGCGCATCGCCAGGCTCTTCGCGAGGCTCGCCAACGCGGGGGTAAGGGTTCTGATCACGACTCACAGCGATTATATTTTGAAAGAGTTCGACGCTTTGGTTCTTCTTAAACAAAACGCTCCCAGGGCACGCGAGATCCTAGAGCGGGAGGGATACGACGAGAGGGAGCTGCTAAAGCCGAGCCAGATCAGGCTCTATACCGCGGAGAAGGCACAGGGCGATCATGAAGGCGGCCCGCGTTGCGTACTTAGCCCCTCTCCCGTGAGCAACGAGGCTGGAGTCGCGTCAAGGAGTTTCGATAAGACGATCGACGACATGAACAGGCTGTTTGATGAAATAGCGTGGGGCAAATGACCATGAAAGGAAGCGCGGCCGGCGTATTGCGGGAAATCCTGTCAGAATCGGCTATAGTAAAACCGCTCATGAGAAAAGAGGGCAGCTCGGTCTCTCTCTTCTGCGGCGAGCGGCACATTATCGTGCTGGGCGTTCCGGAAAATTCCATTGCCATCAACATGCCGGTCGCGTCTCCAGTAATCGGGCACATGCTCAATCAGGAAAAGCGCGCGCGCGCCCGAGGCTACTACGTGATCGTCGGGGCTGAGGACGGGCAGGATTTCATCGCGTACATCGAAGCGAACGACGCGTCCCTGCAAAGAGCCGACACGGAAAAGCGGCTGAGAGGCGCTGTGTGCGTCATGGACTACTGCGCTGCCATAGCACGGGAGTTCTATGGCGCAGACGGCCTGTTGGACGGATACAAGCGGCATTTCGTCAAGATAAAAGCTCACGGGCGAACCACAAGGCGTTTTAATTTTCGCTCCAGGATTGCCGAAAACGATTCGCCCGAAAACCTGCGCGTCCTTGAAGGCTCTCAGATACCCTTCCGGTACATAGTGGCATAGCGCCGATGCGGCCAGCCCTTAAGCCCTAGGGAGCGGAGGATGACCGGTGCGTTTTAGAATGTTTTAGAATGATATTTCTGAGAGTGCCGCATTTCTCCGGCACTCTCAGATTGCTTTAGCCCGGCCGGGACATGGCCCAAATAGCCGGACGGCGCGTCACGCCGCGTCAGCGCTTCTTGCCGCTCTGATGGCATAGGCTATTATCGTGCGGATCCCGAAGGCCGACGCGCCCTTTATGTAGTAAGAGTACGGTGTCTTGACGAAATCCGTGGCGGCTATGTCCAGATGGCACCAGGGGATCCCTTTTTCGACGAAGTTCTCAAGGAACATGGCGGCCGTGATGGCGCCGCCGTAACGCCCGCCGGTGTTCACTAGATCGGCGATGGGGGATTTGAGCTTCTCGCGCAGGTTCTCGTCGCTCATCGGGAGGCGCCAGAACGGCTCGCCGCTTGCTGCCGAAGCGCGCAGCACGTCATCCGCCAGCCTGTCGTCGTTCGAGAAGAGCCCGGCGGTAGTCTCGCCCAAAGCGACGGCGCAAGCCCCCGTGAGCGTGGCTATGTCTATGATCGCGTCCGGTTTCTGCTCGCACGTGTATGCCAGGGCGTCCGCAAGCGTCAGGCGCCCCTCCGCGTCCGTGTTGTTCACCTCTATGGTCTTGCCGTTATATGCCCGGATCACGTCGTCCGGCCTGTACGCCGAGCCGCCAGGCATGTTTTCCGCTGCCCCGATTATGACATGCATCTTTATCGGCAGGCGCAGCTCCGAAACGGCCTTTATCGCCCCCAGGGCGACGCATGCGCCAGTCTTGTCTCCCTTCATGGTCAGCATGGAATCGGCAGGCTTGAGGGAAAGGCCGCCGCTGTCGAACGTCAGGCCCTTGCCGACGACGGCGATTGAGCCGGACGCGTCCTTGGGCTCATATGTGACGTGAATTAAGCGCGGCGAAACGGCTGATCCGCTTCCGACAGCCAGAAGCGCGTTCATTCCGCGCTTTTTAAGCTCGTCGGCGTGGATGACGGACACGGAAAGCCCCCTCTCGCTCGCAAGGGCTCTGGCGCGGTTTTCAAGAACCTCCGGGTTTATGACGTTTCCAGGCTCGTTTGCGAGATCCCGCGCGTAACACTGGCCCTCCCCGATGATCCAGCCCTCTTCGAGGCCATCCAGATTCCCGCACAGGACGTCTATATCGGACAAAGCGGCGAAAACGTCATCCGGATCCGGCTTATGATACTTCTCGAAGCGATAGCAGGCCAGAGCCGCGCTCTCCCCGACGCAGCGCGAGACAGCCCTGTCCGATGCGCCCGGAATGGCCATCGCGACAGTGTCGGCCCCCCGGACAGCGGCCTGCCTCGTGATAGCGTAAGCCGCTTTCCGGTAGCCGTCGAGGCTCGCCTCATCCCTCTTCCCGAGGCCATATAGCACAATCTGACGGACCTCTCCGTCAGCCAGAGGTATTGTAAGCATCTTGTCTTTTTTCGCCTTGAAGTTCTCCCGCGGTATCGACATCAGCGCAAGGGCCGCAAGGCTAGATGGCACAACACCGATGTCTTCTTTCGTAAAATCCTCGAAGAGCGCGATGCCCAGAATCTTCCTGCCGCCTATTTTCGAGCCATCGCTTAAAACCTCAAATTTCATATAGCATCCCCCTTTAACGTCATCGACAAATGAAATATCAGCGCCGAAATTGCCGTTTTCATTATACTACCAGCCACGCTGCAATAAACGCTCCAATCTGCTATTATATTCCGTGCTTGCGGCAAGCATACTGACACAAGCCGCTTAAAGGGGCATCAATGGCGAAGGTGGCATCGCTTAAACGCTGCCTCTTATGTTTTATTTTTGATTTTAAATTGGCATGAACGCCAGGGAGAGATTCGCACATGGCCGAAAGATATGACGCGGCAATCATAGGCGCCGGCCCGGCCGGCCTTTTTGCCGCAATGTCGCTCTTGGAGGCGGGAAAACGCGTCGTCCTGCTCGACAAGGGCAAAGATATAGACAAGAGATCGTGCCCGCTTAAAAGCGGCGCCAGGGAATGCGTCCACTGCGAGCCCTGTTCTGTTATATGCGGCTGGGGCGGCGCCGGCGCCTACAGCGACGGCAAGCTGACGCTTACGCCGGAATTCGGGGGAAACCTGTGCCAGTACTGCGGGAGAGACGAACTTGTCGCCCTGATAGATACGGTCGACAGGATATACAGGGAACATGGCGCGCCCGACGCCGTATTCAGGCCGGAGGGCGAGATGGCTTCGCGGATAATCAATAAAGCGCGCCGCGCGGGGCTGGAGGTGCTGCCCGCCGTCATCAGGCATATCGGCACGGACAAATCAAGGGATATCCTGAGCAGCATATACAGGCAGCTAGCGCAATCATGCGACATCCGCACGAACACGCCGGTGCGTGAGGTGCTTCTGGACAGCGCCGGCGCCGCGAGAGGCGCGCTGCTTGAAAGCGGAGAGGAAATCGCGGCGCGAAACGTACTGTTAGCGCCAGGCAGGGAAGGCGCGCCATGGATGGAGGAGACCATAAAGAAGCTTGGCCTGCCTATCGCCTCCCTGCCCGTCGATATCGGCGTCCGGGTGGAGATACCGGCTGCCTGGGCGGAAGCCATAACGGATCAGTTCTACGAGATAAAGGCCATACTCGACACGCCGACGTTCGACGACCGCGTGCGGACGTTCTGCATGTGCCCGCACGGGGAGGTCACGACGGAATACCAGTCAAGGCAGGAAATCCTGACCGTCAACGGCCATTCGAACCGGGAAACAAGCCGCAAGACAGAGAACACGAATTTCGCGATACTCGTCTCCACGATGTTTTCCAAGCCTTTCAAGGATCCAACGGGGTACGGCAGCCACATAGCCCGTCTCGCCAATATGCTGACCGGCGGCGTGCTTGTCCAGCGGCTTGGCGATCTCAAGAAGGGCAGGCGCTCCACTCACGCGCGCATAGAGCGAGGACTCGTCCACCCCACGCTTGCGACAGCGGCGCCCGGGGATCTCTCTTTCGTGCTGCCGTACAGGCACCTGACCGGCATAACGGAGATGATCGCCGCGCTCGACCACATCATACCTGGGATAGACGGCCCGAACACGCTTCTTTACGGAGTCGAGGTGAAATTTTTCAGCCTCAAGCTAGAGCTTGACAAGTCGCTTCGGACAAAAGTCCCCGGCCTCTGGGCGGCGGGCGACGGCGCCGGCGTCACAAGGGGCGTGATACAGGCATCCGCGTCCGGCCTCTGGGCGGCAAGGACAATGCTTGAAAACATGTGAGCCCTACAGGCGCCCATGAAGCGCCTGTACTATGAGGGGGAGCTTATCCCTTATCGCGGCAAGCCGCTAGCCATACGGATCGTGCCTCCGCAGGGCAGCCCGTTCCGTCTGGCGACGCCGTCGGAAGACGGGCTCAGTCTGCTCGTGCGCGTCAGGCCCGGAGAGGACATAAAAAAACATGTCATTTTTTTCTTCACCGCCGAGACGGAGGAAATAATCAGATCATCTCTCCCGCAATGGGCTAAAAAACTCGGGGTAAGGCCAGTGAGCGCCAGCGTCAAGCTGGCGAAATCCAGATGGGGCTCCTGCTCGTCGTTCGGCAAGCTGTTCTTCAACTCGCGGCTGTCAATGCTGTCAGACGACGTTTCAGAATACATTATAGTTCACGAACTCTGCCACCTAAAGCAGATGAACCACAGCAAGGCTTTCTGGGATCTCGTCCGATCCGCCCTCCCGGGCTGCATGGCGCTCCGGAGCAAGCTCCGCGCGGAGGAAAAAGACGCGGTGCTTTGAGCGCAACGCAATGTTGCGCCAACACGAAGCGTTGAGGTTTTTTCCAAATCAGCTCGTCTGTTATGAGTTGATTTGGAATTAGAATTAAGGAAGCGCTGATTAATTCGCCTAAACGACATTTCAACGTTTAAGAGCCCAGGCGTTGCAAGGGTTTAAATCTTCACCCTTTAG
>JAIROA010000004.1 GCA_031257775.1 Synergistaceae bacterium | reverse complement strand
TCTTCGCCCGCTCCCTTTATGTCAGCCGCAAAAATGATCCTCACCGTAGCTCTGCTACGCCTGCGGCCATTTTTACGACCGCCATTTCGAGGAGCGAACGGATCTGCTCCATTTCGCGCAAAGAACATTTAATCAGCGATTCCTTAACTATCTGATTATCGGCTCTTATGAGGGCCTTCCGAACGACGTGAAGAGTCTGCTCGACAGCTCGTCCTGAATGCTTACCGTGCGCCCGGCGGCCTCGTAAGCCCTGTTCGCCTCGATCATCCTCACCATCTCCGAAACAACCTCGACGTTTGATTTTTCAAGCGCGCCGCCAATTACGCTCAGGTTCTCGGCCACCGGCACCGCGCCGCCGGAATCCTGCGTCTCGGAGAGAAGCGAGCGGCCCTCATGGCGCAGGTACGTCGGGCTCGGGAACGTCACAACCTGCAGCTGCCCCAGCAGTTCATTGTCGCCGTAAATCTGGCCCGTCTCGTTCACGAAAAATGTCGTGGCTTCGCCAAGCTCGATCCGCCCGACATCGCCCATCACAAATTCCCCGTCATGCGTGACGAGCTGTCCCGCCGGCCCTTTCTGAAAATGGCCGGCCCTCGTGTAGAAGGTATTGCCGTTGCCGTCCTCGACAACGAAAAAGCCTTCGCTGTTTATCATAACGTCAAGAGGGTTTTCTGTGGTCTGCGCTACTCCAAGCTGGGTGGACATCACGGTCTCGCTTAAGACGTTCGCGAGCGGGATGCTGCCTACCGTGACGCGTCCTTTTATGTAAGGAAAGAACTTGCGGTCGCCGAGTTCCTCGTTAAGTGCCTCGTCGACTATCGTGTATCGCTCAACCCTGTCCATAAGAACCTCCGGGAAGGACTTATTTACGGCGACCCTGGCCCTGAAACCCGCAGTATCAACGTTTGCCAGGTTATTTCCGACGACGTCCAGCATTTTCTCCTGAACCAGCATCGCCGAAGTTCCCTCATATATGCCTCTGAACATGGCGTTCCCTCCCGAGCGTTTCTTATCTTCTTCGGCCACCCCTCCTAAACGCTGAAAGGACGGTTCCGGTCTCCCTGAACTTGTCCAGGGTCTGAAGGGCTTTTCCTGTGCCAAGCGCAACGCACTCCATCGGCGAATCCGCGACTATTGTCTCGATCTCCGTCTGCTGCGTCACGAGCTGCGGAAGGCCTCTCAAGAGCGCCCCCCCGCCTGTCAGGATCACTCCCCTGTCAATAATATCGGCTGCGAGTTCCGGCGGCGTTAGCTCCAAAACGCGCCTTATCCCATTAATTATCGTGCCGATGGATTCTTCTATCGCTTTTGACACATCCGAGCTCGTTATCGTTATCTGACGCGGCAGCCCATGTATGAGATCCCTGCCGCGTATATCCATGAACAGCTCTTCCCCTGCCGACGGGAAACAGGTCCCTATCCGCATCTTGAGTTCCTCGGCCGTCTGCTCCCCTATCGCCAAGTTGAACTGCTTTCTGACATAGCGCGTTATGGCCTCGTCGAACTTGTCCCCGCCGACCCGCAGAGACTCCGATACGACTATGCCGCCAAGGGATATCACTGCAACATCCGTCGTCCCGCCTCCGATGTCCACGATAAGGTTGCCTCTCGGCTCCGCTATGTCGAGTCCGGCGCCTATGGCGGCCGACATCGGCTCCTCGATGAGATACGCTTCCTTGGCGCCTACCTCCAGCACGGCCTCGAGCACGGCGCGCCTTTCCACGTCCGTGGCGCCGGACGGGACGCATATCATCACGCGATGCCTCATGATCCTCTCTATGCCTGCCGTGACTTTCCTTATAAAAAGCCTGAGCATGACCTCAGTCATCGTATAATCCGCGATTACTCCGTCTTTTAGCGGCCGCACGGCAGTCACGTTGCCGGGCGTGCGGCCGAGCATCTGCTTGGCGTCATCGCCGACCGCCAGGATTTTTCCGCTGTTCTGATCCATCGCCACTACGGAGGGTTCCCTCAGGACGACCCCCTTGTCCCTGATAAAAATCAACACCGTGGCGGTGCCAAGATCAATGCCTATATCCTTTCCCCACACAGGGCAACACCTCTCAACCAGCTAAAAGAATTCGCACATTGCTGTGGCGACACCTCATTATATGATAAAAACCGATTTGCCGCACTCGAAGGCGAAGATGAGATGTATTTTTAGCTTTATGACTATTGAGTTATCTCAGGAAACCACGCGAGGCGCGAAGCTTCACGCCTTGTGCCTGATTAAACTGTATAGTCACGTTACATTTTGCATAAATTATGCCAAATCACTGAAATTGCGCATGTTGCAATGAAAAATCGTGATACTATCTCCTATACTGCCTCGTTTTTCGGGATCATCCTTGAAAAGCGGCAAAAGGGACAAAAAAATTTAACCGGGAGGTCTTGTAATTTGAGCACGCCAAAGATAGGCTTAGTAGGGAAACTGATTATCGCAATTATCGTAGGAATCATTCTGGGAAGTTACGCTCCTGTGCCGGCAAACAGATTAATAGTGACGCTTTCTTCAATCTTCAGCTCCTTCCTGAAATTCATCATCCCGCTCATGATCCTCGCATTCGTGACGACCGGCATCGCGGACCTGTCACAGGGCGCGGGCAAGCTGCTTGCGGTCACCGCCGGCATATCGTATGGCTCAACGCTTTTCGCGGGTACCTGCGCGTTTATGGTGGCCATTAACCTCTTTCCTCACTTCATGACCGCCGATCTCATCAGTTCCATCGGGGATCCGGAAGCCGGAATGCTCTCCCCGTATTTTTCCATCCCGATACCTCCGCTGCTCGACGTCATCTCCGCCGTCGTCCTCTCTTTCGTGCTGGGCCTCTCCATAAGCAACATGAAGGGCAGGGAGATCGGGGACACTCTTTACAACGCGATAAGCGAATTCTCGCACATCATCAACGCGGTTCTGAAAAATGTCATAATCCCGCTGCTCCCGCTTTATATCTGCGGGACTTTCGTGAACATGACGGTGAGCGGCCAGACATTCTCCATACTTAGCCTGCTGTGGAAAGTCTTCCTCGCCGTGATAATAATGCACCTCATCTACCTCGGCATAGCCTTTTCCGTCGGCGGTGCCATAAGCAAGAAGAACCCGGTCACCCTGATGAAAAACCAGATCCCCGGATACCTTTCCGCCGTCGGGACACAGTCCTCCGCCGCCACAATCCCTGTCAACCTGAAATGCTCCGAGGCCGACGGCGTGTCGAAGGAAATACGCAACTTCGTCATACCCCTCTGCGCCAACATTCACATGGCCGGCTCCATGATAACGATCACAAGCTGCGTCACGAGCGTCCTTCTCATGTACGGCATGCCCATAAGCCTAAGGATCATCGTTCCGTTCATCATGACGCTCGGGATCGCCATGATGGCCTCTCCCGGCGCGCCCGGCGGATCCATCATGACGGCGCTCCCCTTCCTGCCGCTCGTAGGCATCCCGTCGGACAGCGCGATAGCGAGCCTGCTCATAGCGCTCTACATAACGCAGGACAGCTTCGGCACGGCATGCAACGTCTCAGGAGACAACGCCATAGCGGTCGTGGTCGAGACCGTATATCAGAAGTACATCAAAAAAGACAAACCGGCGTTCGCGAAATAATTCGTTACAAATTTGAAAACAAGGGCCTAAAGGATAAAGCGTAAAAAACAGCCCCGCGCCGTTAAGCAAGGCGCGGGGCTGTTTTTTTGCTGTGTCCTTTATGATTTAGGGAAGCGCTGATTAATTCGCCTAAACGACATTTCAACGTTTAAGAGCCCAGGCGTTGCAAGGGTTTAAATCTTCACCCTTTAGGCCCCTGACGATAAATCAGCCTTTCCTT
>JAIROA010000130.1 GCA_031257775.1 Synergistaceae bacterium | reverse complement strand
GAAGTAATTTTACTTCATGCAATATACCGCTTATGCGCCTTGCTTTCAAGCCCTTTACTGAATTTTCCTGGGACATTTTTTCCTATTTCTATTTCTATTTATTTCTATGTCGTACACCCTTATCTGAATTGGTTATCTGAATTGACTTCTGAATATAGTATAATTACGCCAATATGTTGAATAAATTGGCATCTTATCGCATTTCGAGGCTGTTGTTTAAAAATACTTTAAAGAAGGTGACGGAGATGAGGAAAACAGCCGCAGCGCTTTTGATTATGATTGCCTTAGCGCAGGCCTTCGCCGCTCGGGCGTCTGAGATAACCGTCGTGTTCATCCCGAAGGTAACGGGCAACGCTTTCTTTGAGGCGGCCAACGACGGAGCGCAGGCCTTCGCCGCCAAAGAGGGCTTTAAAGTGTCCTACAAGGGCAACGCGGAAGCGGATGTCAGGCATCAGATCGCCATAATAGACGACGCGATAAGGCTGAAGGCGGACGCGATATGCATATCGGCGCTGGACGCGGCCGCGCTCGACACGACGCTGAAACGTGCGCGGAGAATCGGCGTGAAGGTCACGACGTGGGATTCGGACGCGCATGGCGACGCGAGATCGATCATGGTGTCTCAGGGCACCCCTAGCCAGCTCGGCAGGATGCTGGTCGAAATGGGGGCAAAGAGCCTCATATCCCGCGGGAAAAAGCCATCCGCGGAGAAGATAAAATATGCCTGGCACTACTCCCAGGCTTCCGTGACCGACCAGAATTCGTGGCGCGTGGAAGGCGAGCGGTATATAAAAAGGACATATCCGAACTGGGAAAACGTCGCGCCGGGCAACTACTACAGCGATCAGGATCCTCAAAAGGCGTTCAATGTCGGGAAAACGATTTTCACGGAACATCCCGACATTGATCTTATAATCTGCAACGATTCGACTTCCCTGCCTGGACAGGCGGCTGCCGCAAAGGCGCTGGGGAAAACGGCCAAAGACGTCACTGTCACAGGGTTTGCGTCGCCAAACGCCATGAAAGGGTTTTGCCGCGACGGCATAGTCGAGCGCTGGGGGCTGTGGGACTGCCAGGTGCAGGGGGCGCTCGGCTGCTATATGGCCTACTATCTCGCGTCCGGCCACGATGTGAAGGTGGGAGACAAGATAAGGATCCCGAACATCGGAACGGTCGAGGTCATGCCGAACACCGTGCTTGACCCGCAGGCGTACACGGCGCCGGATTCAGGAGTGATACTGCTGCCGCATCGTGTCGAGTTCACGAAAGAGAACATGGACGAATATAATTTCTAGATAGCATGGCCTCGCCCCAAACCCGAACGGCATGTTGCCGCCTGGCGGGACATGCTGATATAATCGTTTTTGCATATACACACGCGCCATGAAGGACGCTAAAGAGGGGCGATAGGCATGAATACGGAACGAAAAGCAGCAGAGCCATTCATCGGGGTAACGGCGAACATGGACGGCAACAAAATCGACACGCAGACTATCTATTCCAGCTACGTCGACGCGATGTACCACGCTAACGCGATTCCCATGATACTCCCGATCCCTGACATAACGCTTAAGGAATCTTACGGCAAGCTTGCGGAACGCATGATATCCGGCGTAAGCGGTTTATTCCTGACCGGAGGGGATGACGTGAGCGGTCTGCTTTACGGAGAGGAGAATCTCGCGTTCAACGGAAGTTTCACGGAGGAGAGGGACTTGTTCGAGATCGCGCTCTGCCGCGCGGCCGCAAAGCAAAAAAAGCCAATCCTCGGGGTATGCAGGGGCATACAGCTGCTCAACATCGCCATGGGGGGGACGCTCTTTCAGGATATAGCGAAGCAGAACCCGCAAAAGACATTACTGCTTCACGGCCAGCAAGCCCCGTCGTATTCCGGAGCGCACGACGTCCTGCTTGTGCCGGGCTCGCGGGCCGCAGCGCTGTTAGCGCCGGATGAGCCGGGGGCACCGCGCGTCACGGTGAATTCATTCCATCACCAGGCTGTAAAGGACGCGGCGCCTGGCTTCATGGCATCCGCCGCGGCAAGCGACGGCATCATTGAAGCCATAGAGCCCGTTGACCCTCAAAACGGGGACATGCATCCCTTCACCATCGGCGTGCAGTGGCACCCGGAGCGCATGTGGAAGCTTCACGCCCATGCCCGGCGGCTCTTTTCCGCCTTCACGGAAGCCTGCAGGGGCTAAATCCGGCAGGGAGGCGCGGCAGCTGATACAAATAAGCAATCTTTCCCTCTCCTTCGGGGAAAAAATCATATTGAAAAACCTCACGTGGCAGATAAATGAACAGGACAGGATCGCCCTGGCCGGCGATAACGGCGTAGGCAAGACGACGCTTCTTCGCATGATAGCCGGTCTTGCCGTGCCCGACGACGGAAAAATCACGTTCGCGAGGCGCGTCAGGATCGGCTATCTGCCGCAGGATCTCATTGAGCTTGGCGAAGGGGCCGTTATGGATTTTTTGCGGTCGCGGGCCGGGCTTCTTGGACTCCAGGAAAAGCTGGAGTCCGCTAGCCGCAGGATATCCGAGAGCGAAAAAGGTTCGCATGAGCTGGCAAGGTGTCTGTCCGAGCACGAGGATCTGGAAAGGGATTTTGCTCACAGGGGCGGTTACGAGTTCGATTCATCGGCAAAAAAGGTCTTGCGGGGCCTCGGCTTCGCTCCTCATGACGAGTGCCGCGATTGCGGCGAGTTTTCCGGCGGGTGGCGGATGAGGATAGCGCTTGCGGGTCTCCTGCTCGACCGCCCGGACGTGATGCTGCTGGACGAGCCTACAAACCACCTGGACACGGAGAGCATGGAGGGGCTTGAGGGATGGCTGCACGATCATAAGGGCGTTTTGATTTTCGTCTCGCACGACAGGCGCTTCGCCGACAAGATGGCGACCGAGATAGCGGAGCTTGCGAGAGGCGAGATAACGCACTACCAGATGGGCTACGAGCGGTATCTTGTGGAACGGGAGGCATCCCGCCAGCGGCTGGAACGGGCGATTGAGGATCAGAAGGAGCGCATACTTCACATGCAGCGCTTCGTTGATCGGTTCAGGTACAAATCGTCGAAGGCCACGCAGGTTCAGAGCAGGATAAAGCAGCTGGAAAAGATGGAAATATTCGAGATGGACGCTCCGTCAAAGACCGTCAGCATACGCTTTCCGGAAGCGCCCCGCAGCGGCTGGGAGGTCATATCCTGCAACGCGCTCTCTAAGAGTTACGGGGATATCCGCGTCTTTGGCGATCTCAGCTTTGAGATAAACAAGGGGCAGCGCGTGGCTCTTGTCGGAGTGAACGGCGCTGGCAAATCGACGCTGCTGCGCCTGCTCTCCGGCACGGAGCAGCCTGATGCCGGATCCGTTCAGCTCGGGCACAATGTGAGGCGCGCTTATTTTTCGCAGGAAAGTGCCGGGAATCTCAACTACTCGCACACGATCTGGGAAGAGGCCTCGCACACGGGCTCAAAGATCACGGAGGCCGAAAAGCGAAATCTGCTGGGCGCGTTCCTCTTTTCCGGCGATGACATAAAAAAACCCGTGAGGGTGCTGTCGGGCGGCGAAAAATCCAGGCTCGCGCTCTTTAAGCTGCTCCTTACGGACACAAACTTCCTCATACTTGACGAGCCGACGAACCACCTCGACGCGAACACGCGGGCCATATTCGAGCGCGCGCTTCTGCAGTATGGGGGAACGCTGCTGATAGTCTCTCACGACAGGTTTTTCCTCGACGGCCTTGCCGACAGGGTTTTGGAGCTGCGCGACGGGAAACTTTACGACTACCCGGGCAACTACTCGCGCTTCATCGAATATCGCGAAAAAGCCCTAACGGCGCAGGGCGGGCAGTGCGCGGCGCAAGAGAAAAACGCCGAGGACGCGGCCGATTATCGCAAAAAACGCAGGCAGGAGGCGGAGGAACGCAACAGGATCTACCGCGAGCGCAAGGCATTTATCGACAGGATAGAGCCGCTCGAAAAGTCGATAGCGGGCTCGGAATCCCGCAGGAACGAGATAGACGGGCTTCTTTGCAGGGCGGACGTACTCGCGGACTCCGCGAAGGTTCAGGAGCTGTTAGTGGAGCGAGGCGCGCTGACGGAAGAGATAGAATCGCGCTACAAAGAGTGGGAGCGTCTCAGCGAGGCGCTCGATGAGGTAAGCTGATTGTGAGGGGAAAGAGCGCGTTCGGCGTGCGTGTCCTGACGACGACCGCCTTGCTGGCTACGATATCCGCCATACTCATGTATCTGGACTTCGCGCTGCCGATATTCCCACCGTTCATCAAGATGGATTTCTCGGAGGTGCCTGGCCTGCTTGCCACGATAGCCATAGGGCCGCACTCCGGCATCATGGTCGAGCTGGTCAAGAACCTCCTGAACCTGCCTCACACGTCAACAGGCGGGATAGGGGAGCTGGCAAGCTTTGCCATCGGATGCTCGCTTGTCGTCCCCGCCGGGGTCTTTTTCAGGAAATCCAGCACAAAAACAGGCACGGCCTTGGCGCTTCTGGCCGGGGTCGCGTCAATGACGGCAACGGCCGCCGTTGCGAACTATTACGTGCTTATCCCGCTTTACAGCCGCTTCGTGCCTATGGACAACATACTTGCCATTTACAAAGAGATAAACCCTTATGCCGACACTGTGCCCAAAATGATCGCGACGAGCATCGTGCCGTTCAACATCATTAAAGGCACGGCAGTATCAGTTATATCGTTCGCGCTCTACAGAAGGCTCTCGCGGGTGTTGGGCGAGCGCTAGGGCAAGCCAGGTTTAAATTAAGGAAGGGCT
>JAIROA010000116.1 GCA_031257775.1 Synergistaceae bacterium | reverse complement strand
TCGGCAGCCCTTACCGCGACGTCTCCCATAACAGCCTGTTTCCCGAGACGATATGCGTTATTTTGCCCATGTCGGCCAGGTACGACAAAAAGGACCTGACCGTGCTGCCGGCAAGCATGTACTGGTTTATTTCCATCGTGAGGCCATAGTAATCGAACAGGCTTTTCAGAAGATCCTCGAAGCAGGCCGGTTCAGCCAGGATATCGAGTATTTTTTCGGCGATCTCCAAAACTTTGCGCCGGTTCGCGTCGGCAAGCGGCCCTGTCTCCTCAAGCGGTTTTACATGCGACGGTATGAAAAGACGCCCGCTCAGGTTTTTTACGGCGGAAAGCGTTTCAAGGTGCTTAGCGACGTCGCGGATAAACGGTATGTGGTATTTTGCAAGCATGGAAACGCTCGAAAGGGCGTCGGCAAGAAACCAGACGCCGTCCGGGCTCCTGACGCCCGTCATCGCGCAGGAGTGCCCGTCCAGGCGCATCGCCGTCACGTCCGGCGGAAGCACGGAATCGCTTAGTTCTTTGATCTCACTCGGGATGGAGTAGAGAAGCCCGTTCTTCACGAACTCCGGCGGGTTGCCGCCGTAGAGCAGTGACGTGTTAAGTATGGAGTTTTTTATTATGGACGCTTCTATGCCCTCAGCGTATGCCGGGCAACCGGTAGCCTCCTGAAGGAATCTGTTGCCGCCGACATGGTCGGCGTGGGAATGCGTGTTTATTATCATGCCAAGCGTCCAGCCGCGCCCCTCTATAATTTCGAGCGCCAGCTTGCCATGACCGTCCCCCATGCCGCTGTCCACAAGGCATGCCTTGCCGCTGCCGTAAAGGCATATTCCCATCTTTGACGCGCTGTCGACGTAAAACGTCCTCTCGCCGACCTGTTTTAGCTCGTTCATTCACGTTCACATCCCAGAGAAGATATGATGTGGCATTTTAACGATTTTAACTTTAGGCCTCTTTTTTGTTGTTGCAAGATAATTATAACAGCCTGTGGCATGTCCAATCGAATAAGCAATTTTACTGAGTGATATTGCGTTATGCATCTGGTACCTTGAATTTAGTATTGTGCTGCCAAGGCAGTTACGGTAACTTAAAAATCGCAGGCAAGGAGCATGATGGATGAAAGACAAGACAAGAAAGATTATGTGCGTGACTATCCTGGCGGTATGCGCCGCCGCGGTGCTGGCCGGAGGCGCTTTCGCGGTCGACGCTGCTGGGGCGGGGACTGAGACATTTCAGTCGCTTATGGTGACGAGCGAATGGCTGAAGGCGAATGTGGACAAAGTAGTGCTGATAGACGCGCGCGCGCAATCGCTGTATAAGGGGCAGCAGGGCCACCTTCCGGGCGCGGTGAACGCTGAGTGGACTTATTTCGCGAACATGAGCGGCAAAGCCGGCGACCCCGCGTGGGGCGACGTGCCTGACGGAGCGACTGTGGCAAAGAAGATAGGGGCTCTCGGCATCGACGGCAAAAAGGAAGTAATAGTCTACGGAGACGGCGGGGACTGGGGCAACGCGGGCTGGGTAGTATGGGTGCTGCGCATGACCGGCATGAAGAACGCCAGGATGCTGGACGGCGGTTTTACCGTATGGCGTGCTTCCGGCGGCAAGACTTCGAACACCACGACGACGAATAAGGCCGTCACGTACCCGAACGCCAGCATTGACCCCTCATACGTCGTGACGACGGAGTGGCTCGCGGAGAACGTCAGCAATCCCGATGTCGCGATAATCGACGTCCGCTCCGAAAAGGAGTACACAGGCGAGATCCGTCCGTTCGGGGAGCCCCGCCCGGGGCACATTCCAGGCGCGGTCAACCTCGACATGGGCGATGTTTTCACGGCCGACTACACGCTCAAGCCGGTCGCCGACCTGGAGGCGCTCTTTTCCTCCAGAGGATTCGCTGACAAGGAGCAAACGATCGTTCTCTATGACACGGCCGGCGTCCGCTCGGCTTTCATGACGATGGCCTTCCGCCTTGCCGGATATGGGAACGCCCGCAACTACGACTCGTCTTTCCAGGCCTGGAGCGCGAACCAGGCTCTTGAGATAAGGCAGGGCCCGAATCCGTAAACCGGCCGGCAGGTTTTGACCGGCATTTTATAAAAGCGCCGGTTTTTCGGCACATAAAGGGCAGGCCTCTTTTTCAAAAGCCTGTCCTTTGTGTTATTAACATTAAAATATTTTAATATCGAGAAATGCCAGTTTTACTTGACAATTAACATTGGTTGCAGGATAATATCAGCAATAATAGATTGGGGGCTTACCCGCATGAATACGTTCCGCGCTGATATCACCATTCTCCCCAAGGATGGGGTTCTCGATATCCAGGGCAAGGCTGTCGAGAAAACGCTGGCCGCTCACGGATACGCGGCCGTTCGGGAGGTGAGGGTCGGCAAATTCATCCGCGTCGCGGTTGATGCCGCGGATGAGGCTGATGCCGCTCTGAAGGTGACGACGGTAGCGGAGGATCTTCTCGTAAACGATCTTGTGGAGTCCTACGCGTATGCACTGGAGAAAAAGCCGTGAGAAGCGCCGTCGTCGTCTTTCCTGGCAGCAATTGCGACAGGGACGTCGAAAAATCCCTCCTTTATATGGAGACTGGGCCTGTTGACATGGTGTGGCACGACGAGGCGGATTTCCGGCACGCGCCGGATCTTGTCGTCCTTCCGGGAGGATTCTCATATGGGGACTATCTCAGGAGCGGGGCCCTGGCCTCAAAGTCACGCATAATGGGCGCGGTGCGGGCTCATGCGGCTTCAGGCGGGCTCGTGCTTGGGATCTGCAACGGATTTCAGATATTGACTGAAGCCGGGATGCTTCCAGGCGCGCTGCTCCCGAACGCTTCACTGCGTTTCATCTGCCGTCAGGCATATTTGAGAGTGGAGCAGAACGACACACCCTTCACCTGTTCTTTCAAGGATGGCGAAATCGTCCAGTTTCCTATAGCCCATCACGAAGGCCTTTACTATCTGCCCGAAGAAGAACTCAGCCAGCTTGAGCAAAGCGGGCGGGTGGTATTCCGCTATGCCGACAGATCGAGCGGCGAAGCAGGGGAGGCTTATTCCCCGAACGGCTCGCTTCATGGGATCGCGGGCATAGTGAACGAGCGCGGGAACGTGCTTGGCCTTATGCCTCATCCAGAGCGGGCGACGCTGCAGGGCCTCATCTGGGGGACGGATGGCAGAGGCTTATGGCGCTCGCTGGAAGAACACTTCGGCGCCTGGGAGGGTAAGTGATTCACATGGATTATAAGTCGTCGGGAATTTCCGATAAAGAATACGAAAAAATCCTGGAACTGCTGGGAAGGGCGCCTAACGAACTGGAAACGGCGTTAATCGGCGTGATGTGGTCTGAGCATTGCAGCTACAAATCGACGCGCAATCTGCTCTCCCGCTTCCCGCAGACCGGCAGGAAAGTGGCGCGGGGCCCGGGAGAAAACGCCGGAGTCGTCGACTGCGGCGCCGGATGGGGCCTTGCCCTTAAGGTCGAGAGCCACAACCACCCTTCAGCCGTAGCGCCCTATCAGGGCGCGGCGACGGGGGTTGGCGGCATAATACGCGACATACTGGCGATGGGCGCGCGCCCTGTGGCCTCGATGGACGGGCTTTTCTTTTCCCCCGCTTCCGGAAAATCAAAGACGCTTGCCGCCGGGATAGTTGAGGGAGTGGCGGGCTACGGCAACGCGGTCGGTGTGGCGACCGTAGGCGGTAAGACATTTTATGACCCGTGTTTCGAGGAAACCCCGCTGCTCAATGCCTTTAACTGCGGTTACGTGCGGCTGGACAGTGTAGTTAGCTCCCAAACCGCCCTCCCGGGGCATCTGGCTGTCCTGCTTGGCGCAAAGACGGGCCGGGACGGCATAGCCGGAGCGTCATTCGCGTCGAGGGAGCTTGACGAGGACAGCCGCGATAGCAGACCGCAGATACAGATCGGCGACCCGTTCGAGGAGAAGCTCTTGATAGAGTGCTGCCTTGAACTCCAGTCAAAAGGCCTCATCGCGTCGATGCAGGACATGGGTGCCGCCGGCATACTGTCCTCATCCAGCGAGATCGCCCACAAGAGCGGCGTCGGCATAGAGATATTCTGCGAGAAAATACCGCTTCGCGAGGAGATGGCCCCGTGGGAGATATTTCTATCCGAATCGCAGGAGCGGATGCTCCTTATCGTGACGCCAGAGAAATTCCCGCTCGTGAAGGCCGCGGCGGATCATTACGAGCTTGAGTGCGTCACGATAGGGAATATAGTCGAAGGGAATCGTTACAAGGTATTTTTGAACGGGGAACTGATAGCGGATCTGCCGCACTCCATCCTTGGAGACGCGCCGCTTCTGGACTGGCCTTCATCAGAGCCGGCGGACATGCGGGAGCGCAGGGCCATGCCGGAAGGAATGAAAAGCGCGGATCCCGCTTGCGACTTGCTGAAGCTGCTATCTTGCGATGGCGGGCGCTCCAAGTCCGAGATATGGGAGCAGTATGACTGCCAGGTTCAGCTCCGCACCGTAAGGGGGCCAGGGGGGCAGGTTTCAGCCATAACAGTACCGGAGTCTGATAGCATCGTCACTCTGTCCATGGAGGCCGAACCGTGGAAGTGCCGGACGGATCCGTTTTTAGGCGCGGCGGAAGTCATGGCGCATTCGCTTCGGGTTCAGGCCGTATCAGGCGCGGAGGCTATGGGCATGACGAACTGCCTTAACTTCCCGTCGCCGGAGAACCCCGAAAATTACTTCGAGCTCTCAGAGTGCGTCCAAGGGCTTGCCTTTGTCTGCGAGCAGATGGAGTGCCCTGTCGTTTCCGGCAACGTCAGCCTGTACAACGAAACCGCCAGAAGCCGCATTTACCCTGTGCCGCTCGTCGTGACGGCTGGCCTCGTGCCGCATTTCACTTACTTCGTGCGCTGCGGCTGCGCGGAGGCGGGGGATCTTATTTATCTGGTAGGGCCAAAGGCAGGCTCTCTTGGGGCTTCGAGATGGCAGGTCCTCTGTTCCAGCGACGGGAAGCCGAAGGGCGCGACATACGCCTTCGACGCGATGCTCGACAAGGCTTTTGCCTCAAGGGCGCTCGCGACATCACGGAGGGCTGTCGCCAGGAGCGCCCGCGTCGTAGCGGGAGGGGGCATAGCCGTCGCGCTCGCGAAAGAGGCTCTGGCAACTGGCATCGGAATGAGCGCTGATTTAGGTCCGGGCGACGAGACATCGCTCTTTTTCAGCGAGGGCGGCCCGAGGGCGCTGTACTTCGTCCACGCGGAAAGCGCGGATAAATTTCTGTCCCTCTGGGAGGGATATCCGGTCATAATGCTGGGCTGCGCGGGAGGGAACTCGCTTTGCATAAACGGGGCGCGCGAGATCGCCTTGGGCGAGCTTAAAGAGGCGTATTGTGCCGGAGGCCTACTCTGATGTGCGGCGTATTCGGGGCCTACAGCAAAACGGATTGCGTGGCGGAAGAAGTCTACCTGGGGCTTATGGCCCTCCAGCACAGGGGGCAGGAGTCCGCGGGCGTGGCGTGGATCGACGGCTGTGGCCGGGTGAACGTCGCGAAGGGCATGGGGCTTGTTCACGAAGCGCTAGATCAGGACAGCCTCTCCAAGACGAACGTCACGTCCGCCATCGGGCACGTCCGTTATTCGACGGCCGGCGGATCGATGATCCAGAACGCGCAGCCGATCTGTGCCAATTACGCGCAAGGCCCGGTGGCGATTGCACATAACGGCAACCTCACGAACCTTTCGGATCTTCGCTCCTCCCTTGAGAACAAAGGGGCCATATTCCAGTCCACGTCAGACACGGAGGCTATTTTGCACCTTGTGGCCCATCAGCCGGACAAGCGCCCGCTTGATGCCCTTCTTGGCGCCCTTGAGCGCGTCAGGGGGGCTTTCAGCCTCGTCGTCCTGCTGGAGGACGGGGTAGTGGCCGCGCGTGATCCGTGGGGATTCAGGCCTCTTGTCTTAGGCAAGCGCGACGGCAACTACTACATATCTTCCGAGTCCTGCGCGTTCAGCCTTATCGGGGCGACGTTAGTGCGCGATATCGAGCCTGGCGAGGTGCTGCTGATAAATGAAAACGGCCTGACATCTTATCGCCTTGACAGCAAGGCGGATCGCGGGTGGCTCTGTTCGTTCGAGTTCGTGTATCTCGCGCGCCCGGACAGCGTGATAGAGGGCAAGTCGGTCTATAAGGCGCGTCAGGAGATGGGGCGGAAGCTTGCGCGCGATGCCGGCGGAGAGGGCTGCCACGTCAAGGGTGACTCAGGCGCGGCTGATTTCGTCGCCTATCTTCCGGATAGCGGCACGACGGCCGCCATCGGCTACGCCGAAGAGTCCGGCATACCGTTTGCCGCGGCTGTCGTCAGGAACAGATACGTGGGGCGGACATTCATACAGCCGACGCAGCGCGTCCGCGAACTGGGCGTCCGGATAAAACTGAGCCCGAGCCAGGATCTGTTTGCGGGGCACAGAGCCATTCTCGTTGACGACTCGCTCGTCCGGGGAACGACGGCCGGCCTTGTCGTCTCCATGATAAGGGAGTGCAACGCGAAAGAGCTGCACCTGCGCATCTCGTCCCCGCCGGTCAGGTACCCGTGCTATTACGGGATAGATACGCCATCGAGGGGGGATCTTGCCGCCGCGAAGCAATCGCTCGACGACATAGCGGCCTCCATCGGTGCCGACTCCCTCAGCTATCTATCTAAGGATGAGATGATAGAGGCTATAGGGCTGCCGGGGGATAGGCTATGCACCGCCTGTTTCGACGGATGCTACCTCGACGGCCCTGCAAAGCGGATGGCTTGCGCCTCCTGCGGCAATTCGTAAAAGAAAAGCGGCCCAAACGAGCGGGCGCTTTTCCAAATCGGCACAACGATTCCAAATTTTAAATAATTTTTAAACGCCTAGCGCTTCGGACGGTGCCTTGAAGCCGGCCCCGAATGTCTCGGCTACGGCCTTTACGGTCAGCGTCCCCTTGTAAGTCGAGAGCCCGTGCATGATTGCGGCATTGTCGCGGCAGGCTTCTTTAATGCCCTTGTTCGCCAACTCCACCCCGTATTTGATCGTAGCGTTCGAAAGCGCCGTCGTTGCTGTCCTTCCGTAAGCGCCAGGCATATTCGCCACGCAGTAGTGGACGACGCCCTCTTCGGTGAAGACCGGATCGTCGTGCGTGGTCGGGCGCGACGTCTCCGCTATGCCTCCCTGGTCTATTGCCACGTCGACGAACACCGATCCCGGCCTCATGGAGCGCAGATGATCCCTAGTGACAAGCCTCGGCGCCTTCGCGCCGCCGGGCAGCAGGACAGCCCCTATGACCATGTCGGACTTCCCCATCTCGCTTGCGATTGACGTGACGTCGCTGTAGAGCGGCACGCAGTTTGCGGGCATCACTTCCGCGAGGTAGGCGAGGCGCCGCTGGCTTACATCCGTGATAGTGACGCGCGCGCCGATCCCGGCTGCTATTTTCGCGGCGTTGATCCCGACAGTCCCGCCGCCGATCACGAGAACGCTTGCGGGAGCGACCCCTGGCACGCCCATGGGAAGGACGCCGCTCCCTCCGTGGCTTTTTCCAAGGTAGTACGAGCCCATTATTACGGACATGCGCCCCGCGACTTCGCTCATGGGCAGAAGGAGAGGGAGTCCCCAGTCTTCCCTGACAAGCTCATAAGCCACGCAGTTCGCGCCGGATTTGAGGCAGGCTTCCGTCAGTTCCTTGTCGGCCGCGAAGTGGAAATACGTGTAGACGATCTGCGAATCCCTCATCCGCCCGTACTCAGGCGGCATAGGCTCCTTTACCTTCACGATCATCTCAGCGATCTCCCAGAGCTTTGCCGCGTCGTCGAGAATCTTCGCCCCAGAGGCCCTATACTCGGCATCCGGAAAGCCCGAGTGAAGCCCCGCGTCATGCTCGACGAAGACCTCGTGCCCAGCGCGCACGTAAGTCGCGGCGGAAGCCGGCGTCAGCCCTACCCGGTACTCGCGGTTCTTGATCTCCCTTGGGCAGCCTATTTTCATCAGGAAAAACCTCCTTGGAATTTTATTTAAGCATTATTCACATAGAAAAACTATATCTCGTCATGTTTTAAAGTCAAGAACGAGTTGCCGCAATATTGATTTTTTTATGATTATTCAAGAGTCTGCTGGGCGATAAAAATAGTGTGATATTCAGCGTCTCTAAGGTCGTAACGCTGTCCGGCATGAATAGAAAGACTTTCCAAGGAATCTTTGAATAGCGTGCGCGTTGAATTTACCATAACCAAGAAAGGATATTGCTTGGGGATAAAAAGGAAATCTATTTACAGACTTTTGTTCACACAGCCGTAAAAAGACACACAAGTTTTGTATCTTTTGCCATTACCCAA
>JAIROA010000092.1 GCA_031257775.1 Synergistaceae bacterium | reverse complement strand
TTGCGATAACCCGCGCTCAGCGCAAAATTTTCTTGCTTGATATCCAGCACGAACACACTCTGCCGCCAGCCGTCAAGCAGTGTTGGAAACACGAGCGAAATTCCGTTGCCGCTCCTGGTAGGCGCGTAACAGAGCACATGCTCCCTCCCGCCGTGCCTCATCATCTTCACTTCCTTGCCTACCTTTATCCCGCCCACGACGACGCCTTCGCTGAACGGCTCGCCGTCGCCGTCGAGCAGTCCGGCGTTCTGAATCTCTTTCATCGTTGCCCAATGCGCCGATCCGTGCAGGGATTCCAAACTTTCGCTCTTGCCTTTCAGGTAACACCGTCTCGCGGCGAACGCCGAGAGGATAAGCCCGAAGGAAAAAACGAACGCGCTCATGGCCGCCACGTTCGAGCGTGATTCATCATACGTGGACATCAGAACGTATATCCAGTAAACGGCGCGGTAGAAGGGGTATATGTGATACCCCTTCACCGTAAACCGCCATCCGAGCGCGGGATTGTGCCCGAAAGCGTACCCGACATACTGTGCCGTAACCTGCAAAGTCAGGATCAGGCAGATAATCAGGATTATCATGGCCTTGACTTTGTAGCTCAATCCCTCGCGCTTGAGACCGCGAAACGAATAATCCCGCGTTTTGACGACGTTACGTGCCATGTCAGCGCCTCAATCCTTCCCGTTTTTGCGATCGCGTTTCGTCTTTCGCCTGGACGGAGCTGTATCCCTGCTCGTCAACAGCAAGGCCGACATCCTCGCCAACTTTGAGGATGCTCTTGTCCGAGATGTGTTTTATGTCATGCAGAACCGCCTGGTTATCGGATATCGCCTGTATCGCCCCGCTTTCAGGGCTGATGATTCCTCCGAGAAGCCCAATGATTTTGCCGCTGTATGTATGGCCCGGCTGTGCGCTGATGACTATCGCGTTATCGCCCAGTTCTTTTTTGGCAACGTTTCTGGCCGCCGCGATTTTGTCTATGCCGGTTCCGGCTTCGTGCGCGCCCGCTTCCCTTGCCGACGCGGACGCCCTCAGATCGTTCACCTGCGTCGCCGCCTTGTCCGCCGCCTCGATAACGGCCTCCTGCACACCCGAAAGGTCGGCGTCACGGAGGTTGGAATCGAGCCCTCTGGGAATTGCGGCGGCTTCGGCTGCGAGTTCCTGCCCTTTTTGAGCCTCGGCCCGCTCCATAGCGGCACGAAACAACTCTGCCGCACGATCCTTCCCTATGTCCACGAGCACGGCTTCGGAAATAAGATTGCCGTCCCTCGCCGCTTTGGACAATTGGGAAGGGTCGTGTCTTATACTGTTGGCCCAGGATTTCACCGGCGCCCTCTCGGGCTGTTCGACAGGTATGCCGGCCTCCCGCATAGCCATAGTACTGGCTATGCTGTAACGGAGCGCCAGCAGTTCCGGCGTGTGGACGGATTGCGTCACGCCGAGTTCCTCCGCGTTCCTGACCGTCAGCTTCTTTATCGCTTCCTGATACTCCTTGACCGGACTTCCCGGTTTTATCTCTATTCCCGCGTTTTTCAGCAGTTGAGCGGCGTATTCGAGATTGGGCCGTTCCTCCGGTTCCGGCGTTGGCAGTTGTCCGTTCAACTGTCCGGCGTTGAAGACGACGTAGCCGCGCGGCTTCAGCCTGCCGTCGTTTCCCTGAGTCCACTGTTCCAGAACCGTCCCATGCTCGCCCTTGCGCACATAAAGGCCATTTTTGTTCGCCTCGCTCGCCGTGATGAAGCGCGGATCTTTGTATCCTTTTTCCGCGCAGCTCTCCATCAGGTACAGTGCGTTGACGCCGCCGTAGCTCCTGCCGGAGACGGCGCTCTGGATCGGCGCTTCCGGCAGGTCTTTCCTCTGCCAGGGAATGACCCCGGCCTCCAGTGAGCGTGAGACGCGCTCCGCGAATTCCGTTCTTCTCTTTTCCGTAGCCGATGACATACTCAGTTCAACTCCCTCGCAATCCAGTTATTGACGAACTTTTCTTCTTCCAATTCGTCGGTTTCCTCAAAATCCGATTCTTCCGGCTCATCGGTTTTACCCGGAGCGCACATAATCTCAAGCATTTCCTTCCGCGTCAGTTCTCGCATAAGCTCACCTCCTTTCTTGGTTTCAGATAACTCAGATATTCAGCGCGAACACAGCAGGGACGCCGAACAAGAGCGACCAGAGCGTGACGACGTTTCTCTGTGTTTCGGGCAATGAAGTTTCCCGGCACCACCAGAGATTTGCCGCGCAGATGATAACGTCCGGGTTTTGAATCATCGAGGTAACGTAAGGCCATGTGAGAAACGCCTCATAGCAGATGATTACCGCGGCCTTCCTGCCGTCAGGGAAGTGAAGTATTCCGCTGTCCCGGAGATTCAGGTTCGCGCCGGTTTGGGCTAATGGCCCACGATACATCGAGAATGGAACCGGGATTCGCTGTCGTGACGCGGTGATTTTTCCGTCGTTGAGCATTATCATCGCGTTGTCGTACTTCATACCGTCTCCTGTTGGCAGTTCCGCGCCGAAGATCATGGCTTGACCGGGCTTCGCGATCTTTTGAATCTCCGTTTTCCAGAGTTTCATGCCGGTCTCGTTCAGCCGTCCCGCTATGGTCTCCGGCAGGACGATGATTTCTACGCCGGATTGCGCGATATTTCGCTTTTTGAGATCGCCTAAAACCATATTTGCCCGCTCATAGTCCCGCCCGAAGCTGAAACTCCCGCTTCCGAGCCTGCCGAATGACGTATTCACGGCCATGATCCCTTTCGTCTCTGGAGGCTCATACCAGCTATTGGGCGGCAACACAGTGAACGCGGCGATTAGGCACAAAACGGCGTATGCGGTTTTGCGGGAGAAAGAAGATGCGGCGTAAACCGCAAGCATCGCGCCCATCCCGGCGAATCCCCAGCCCT
>JAIROA010000019.1 GCA_031257775.1 Synergistaceae bacterium | reverse complement strand
CCGCCATGAGCGCGTCGCTGGCCAAGAGCACGCAATCGGCGTCGAGATATTTCGTCCACGAAAAGGCCACTTGGCCGTGTATAAGCCGGTGATCCACCCTGACAAGCTTTATCACTGTCTACCACCCCTAAAAAGATTTTTTTATAGATCATCCGCCCCCTGAAGGCGCTAGAAATCCTCATCCTCCGAACAGCTCGCGTCGGTTTCAAAGGCAAATACCTTTATCCCTTCTTTTGCCCGATTCGAGATGTCATCGATTTTCCCATCGTCCAAATTCTCGTCGTTGTTGAGGACGAGTTCCAGCACGAGGGGTAGGCTCATCCCGGAAATTATCCGCACGTTCGGGTACCGGCGCAAAACGAGCAGTTCGTTGAACACGCTCCCGCCTATTATGTCAGTGATTATCACGAACAAGCCCGGGTTTTCCTTTATATCGCTTTCTATCGACCTCGCGTAGTCAGCGGCGCTGTCTCCCGGATAAAGGCTGTAAGTCTCGACGCTTTCTGACAGGCCGCCGACAATCATGCCGAGCGCGTGCCTGACGCCCTTTGAAAAATCCCCGTGGCTTGCCAGTATTATTTTTGCCAACAGCGCATCACCGCTTTCCCTAAAAATTCAAAGCACGATTACGAGATTCAGATATGGCTCATTCCAAATCAGCTCGCCCATTATCGGTCGCCCGGAAGAAAACCTCTGCGATCCGCGCCGGGCACGATGCCCCACTGCGTCATCCCGATGCCCTCACCCGCCGGACCTCGTCCATAAAACTCTTCACGCGCTCCGGGTCTATCTCATTTCTCGCGTCTCCATCCGCTTTAAAAAAACTGCCGACTATTGCGCCGTCGCCCAAACGCATCTGTTCGGCGCAGCTTTCCAGAGTTATCCCCGCGCCTATGAACAGGGGGAAACCTCCGGCTATTTTCCTGAACTCACGGATTTTGCAAGGAGAAGTCTCCATCCCTGTCCCGTCCCCCGTGACGACCAAGACATCGCAGCGCCCCATCCCTATGCGGATATCGTCCTCCAAAGTGCGTCCGGAAAGGTACGGCTGGTATTTGAACCTGACGCCCCCTAAGACGAGAACGCCGCCCTTCCCGCGATACGACGCAATCATCTCGCCGTAAGCCGGGTCGTCCTCCACCCGGAGATGCCCTGACACGGAATCGACCTGCATGAACGAGGCGCCGTGCTCCGCCGCCAGCTCGTAGCTCAGGGCAAATTCGTCCAGCACGTTGACGCCGTACCTAATGCCGCCCTGATGCTCTCTGTGGAGATACTCCAGCACCCGCCGGACATCGTCCTTGTCGCCGAAGTAATCCTCGACGACCACGGCATCCACTCCGGCCCGCTCCATTATCCCGATCTCCCGCACAGCGCGCCCGAATATGTCGTCGCGGCTGTCTCCTTTGAGGTGCAGCATCCCCAATATTGGCTTGGGGGTTGGAAATATATCGTGAAGTCTCATCTTTACGTGCATCGTCACGCCTTTCATTTTGCTAAATTTTGATATGCGATCTGAATGAAATATTGTAGATACATCTTAATACGTATTATCAGGTGAGTCAATACCTACGCACACGCGCTGTCAAAATTGTTCCGTTCCCGCAGGTCAGCCGTCCGTCTCTAATTCCGATTGGTTTTTGTGCCATGCCTATCGGAATTAGATATGCACATGGCCGATCTGGCTGTAAAATAACGTCATGTTTATTAAACAGCGGCGAGAGAAGATGAATAATTTCCAGGGCGCCGATATCGTCCCTCTGTACCGGCGCCTTTATGACCATATCTGCAGGCTGATAGACGATGGCGAGTATATGCCAGGAGATAAGATTCAGAGCGAGGAGGAGTTGTGCGCTGAACATGGCGTAAGCCGGGTCACTGTCCGCAATGCCATCCAGAGGCTGGTTAATGACGGGGTATTGGTAAAATCGCACGGGAGAGGGACGTTTGTGGCAGTGCCGGCGTTTATAGAGAGCATGGATGCCAAAGGCAGCTTCACTGAATCGTGTCTTAAAATCAACGCTGTCCCAAGCACAAGGGTGATATCGCTCAATACGGTGATACCCCGGAAGGAGATTGCCGAGCGTCTCCTTTCGGGCGACAGCGGCGTAATTTGCCTAAAACGCCTCAGGCTGATCGACGGAGTGGCGGTCATATTCGAGGATGATTATTTCAGAATGGAATACGAATCACTGTTTGACGGGAATATCGACGACGTGTCGCTGTTCTCCCTCATCCAGAGAAAAACCGGCATAGCCCCGAGGAAATTCGAGGGTTATTTCGACATAAGCATGGCCAGCCATGAACACGCGTCCTATCTGGAGTGCCCGGAAGGCTATCCTCTTCTCCGCGTCAGGCAGACTATCAAAGCGGAAGACATGAGGGTGATATATTTCAACGAACAATTCATCAGGGCAGATCGCTACAAATACGCCGTGTCATCGTCTTAGAGCGCCGTTTTTAATTAACGGTTTTAATTAACGTTTTAATTAACGTTTTAATTAACGGGGTGCGCGTGCGACAGCGTGCGCGTACGCGGGTTGACTATTGGTTCATAATGATTGTATGATCTGTAACAAGTGTTTCTGCGGAGGAAGGTGCCCTTATGAGCGGCTATTTATGCAGAAATTGCGGCGTTCCCCTAGCTGACAGCGATTCGACGTGTCCTGAGTGCGGGATGCCCAGGGAACCGATAAGCGACGGCCCTCTGGTGGAGGCCGAGGTGCGGGCCGACCCCGGCGCCTCGCCCTTCTGCGCGGCCTGCGGGGCGGCGATTCCTCCTGACGATCATTTTTGCGGAAAATGCGGCGCGCCCAAGGATATGCCAGAACAGGGCGCCGATGCTGTCCACGCGCAAGGGGGCCATGTTAAGATGAAGCAATCGAAGGGGAAAAACGCCAATTTCTCGCAGGGCATGTCTGCGGCGAGGAAGAAAACGATCAGAAGCGGCCCGCTCATGCCGCTCTTGTTCATCCTGGCGCTCATCTGGATCGGCGGCATGGGTTATCTCGCGTATAGATTTTTCGTCGTGAGGGAGGGCGGCCCAAACGGCGGCGTGACGGTCGAGTATCCCGGCGGCGATGGAGGCGCGCAAAACCAGGGGACGGAGCAGCCCGAACCGCTCCCGCCGGTAGAACCCCTAGGTACGCCGGAGACACCGGCGGCGCTGTCATGGTCGCCGCCCGACGCGCGGGGCTACAGCGATCCGGTTTCACCGTCCGGCGATCCGGTGCCCGCGATCTCAGGCACAGTGCAGGGCGACAGGGTGCGGCTACGTTCCGAGCCTAACACCGCTTCCAGGATAATAAGGCATTTCAACAAGGGCGCGAAGGTGGAGATAACGCGCCGTTACGCCGCTGCCAGCGAGGAATACCCGTGGTACCAGATCAAGGCGGGCGGACGCTCCGGGTGGATGTACGGGCAGTACGTGGGAGAAATTACGCCGCGCGTCGAATGAGACAGGCACAGAATCGATGTTAAATTTCAATCAGGCGCCAAAGTGGAAGAGGATAGATTCAGAGGTATTCAGGAAGCGCTGCGTCTCGCTGTGGCTCGCCCTGGTCGTCGTCGTGGTGGGCGCGGTGGTCTTCGCGATTTATGGCGTGTCCATCGACGCCGACCTGGCAAAGGACGAACCAGCCCCGGCAGAGGAAACCGCAGCGGCAGTCGCGCCTGAGCCAGCCGTAGTCATGGAGGAAGAAGCCCCGGAGGCCCGCGGCTCGTCCGCGCTTTTGGCGCACGAGCCTGGCGTGGCGGTCCTGATAGAGAAAAAGAACCACAGGCTCACCGTCCTGCGCGACGGCAGGAAACTAAAGGAGTTCCGCGTCGCAGTCGGCAAGAACGGCGGTGACAAGCAGCGCGTGGGCGACATGCGGACGCCGGAGGGCGCGTTCCCCGTCCAGCGGATAGAGAACGCCTCCAAATGGACGCACGACTTCCGAGACGGCAAGGGCGCCATAGATAACGCCTACGGCCCGCTCTTCATAAGGCTGAAGGCCGATCCGTGGAAGGGCATAGGCATACACGGCACGCACGACCCGAAGTCCATCGGCACGGACGTGACGGAGGGCTGCATTCGCCTTAACAACAACGACCTTTTGGAGTTCCGCGAATTGATAGCCGTCGGCACAAAGGTGCTGATCACCCCGTGACGAAGGGAGACCTGCTCCAATGATTGACGGAATCTATATCGGTGACATCGCGGCTCTGTAGCTGGTGGATTTTCGATTTTGGCGCGCCGGCGGGCAGTCCAAAAAACAGCCGCATCAGATCAGCTATCTCCAGTGTGTTTCGAGAAATGCAGCCACCCCGTCCTCGTCGTTAGTGAGCGTGACTTCGTCCGCGATCCGCTTGATCTCGGCGATGGCGTTGCCCATTGCCACTGAATACCCCGCAAACTCCATCATCGTTTTGTCATTGTCGTTGTCTCCGATTGCTAAAACGCCCTCTCGCGCTATTCCGAGTCTTTGGCACAGATACCGCAGCGCGGATCCCTTTGACGCGGTAGCACTGTTGATTTCCACCGTCAACGGGCCCGTTCTGCACAGCGTCAGGCCAAGGAAGCGGTTCTTGACGGAGAGCAGACTGTTTATCGTCGATGCGTCGTAGGCGAACACGCCAAGCTTTGGGATTCCCTCCCTCACGGCGGAGAGACGTTCGGCAAGGGGCGGCGTTTCTCCGGGTACAGGAAACTCAACCATAGGAAACAGTTTTGCGAAGCGTCCGTCCACGTCGGCGCTTCGCAGTATGATTCCGTCCCGCATGTGAGCGTAGACGTTTACATCGAGTTCTGAAAGTGTCGAGATAGCCGAGAGGGCGGCGGGCAAATCTATAAAATCTTCGATGATGGTTTTATCTTCCTCGACATCGTAGATCAACGCGCCGTTTGCTCCGATTATGTACCGGATTCCGCTGATGCCTGTGAGAAAGCCCGTAGTGTTCCTGGCTGACCTGCCTGTCGCGGGCACAAGCATAACGCCGGACTCCATCACGCGCCGGATGGCCCTGAGATTCATCACGGAGAAAGATTTGTCCTCGTGAAGGGCCGTCCCATCCATATCCAACGCTAACAGGACTACGCGCTGCATCAAGGGACGCCCAGCCTTACATGGCGTGACAGAAGCAGGGTTCATGGCATCAAGGAGGCGTGACGGGCTTCACAGCCACACTGGCTTTAGGGCGCTTGCGTTTGCTGACGCCATTTTCGTCCCCGGTCCCCAATGTTCTGTTTCGATAACACCTGTAACGGAAAACGTAATTGTCCGGTATGTAAAATGTTTCGGTATATTCGAATGGCTCGTCATTCAGCAAATAAGAGACGTGGGAACTCTGCACCACATCAGAGCCGTCAGGGATGCCTAGGAACTGCTTCGTCTCTTCCGACGGCCTGACTACATGGATTACAGTATCGTTATAACCCAGCTCTAATCCCAGCGAGTCCTCCAGGTAGGCGTAAAACGAACGTTCGAGACAATGGATGTCAATGGACGGGACCACCCTGACCAAAACGTAGTTGTAGCTCAGGGCGAGATGCTTCCCATCGCCGCATCTGAGCCTGACGAAATAATGTATGAGTTCATCCTCATGGACGCGCAATTTACGGGCTATTCCAGGATACAGCCCGGCTTTTGTCACCGAATAACGTATGAGCTCAGATGACGGCACTATGCCCATGCGTTCCAGCTCCTGAGAAAACGAGATCATCTCGGGGATTTTTTTTTCAATCATCACTCTGTGAGGCCCTACGAAACTCCCCTTGCCAGGGACTCTGATGATGTAACCTGCGGAAGACAGGTTAGTCAGGGCTTTGTTCACCGTCATCCGGCTGACTCCGAACATATCACAGAGTTCAGCCTCGGTAGGGATTCGGCTGTCGTGGGCAAAGGTTCCGTTTCCTATGTTTGTTATCACGTAGTCCTCTATCTGTCGATAAAGCAGATTCTTTTTCCCTTCGGACATCCAATTTCTCCATCTTGACAGTCATCCTCTGTCATTTCAAGGAATTCAGCCGCGCCTTTATTGTCAAGGGGCAAACTCAGCCTTTAATTAACTCCATCAGTTTAAGCTCCTCGTCGTTAGGCACCATTTGAGCCGTGAGCCGGACTCCGTTGGCATGGAGCGTCCTGAAGGCCGCTATGTCCTCCGGCGTGACGCAGACAGCTTTTTTGATTTGAACGGCGTTTTCTTTCCCAGACATATTACCGACGTTTACTGCGTTAAACCGAAAACCGCCCTCCCAAAGCGACACCAGCACCTGTGGCCTTTTCACTACGAGGAAAATCCTGTCGTTGTCATACTTTTGGGAGACGAGGTTATTGATGGCCGTCGGCACGGACAGTATAGACAGCTTTACCCCGGCTGGACATGCCATTTTTAAAAGGGGTTTCTGAAGCTCGTCCTTTACGATTTCGTCATCCACTATAACTATCCTGTTGGCGCCTACGGTGTGCGTCCAGCTGATGGCTACCTGCCCGTGAATCAGGCGTTCGTCTATCCTTATGTTTGCTATTTCCTGCATGTCGCCACCTCCGTCACTGCCTTTTCGAGGTTTTTACAAATTCATGGTTGACTAGGTCGATATCAACGGAAGAGTCGTAGACCTTCCTCCCCTCGGAGTACGTCTCTAATACCGAGTAATCGTCGTCTATGACTACGAAATCGGCACACTTCCCTGCTTTGAGCGACCCTTTGGTTCTGTCAAGGCCATATTTTTTGCACGGTTGAAGCGAAGCCATCCGAAGCGCTGTTTCGATGGGTATTCCTAAAACTTCAACCAAGTTACGCACCCCTTGCAATATAGACTTGCTGCTGCCGCTGATCCTGCCTGTTTCTGTGTGAATCCTGCCGTCCGGCTCCACTATATATATCTGATCAGGCTGCCAGCCGGCGTATCCTCCAGGCGGCAGCCCAGCCATCCCGCTATTGTCTGATATTACCATAAATCGTGAGTAATCTTGCACCCTGAAATAAATTTTGAGCATTTCAAAACATATATGCACCCCGTCGCAGATAACCTCATAGTCCATGCTGTCGTCCAGGAGGCAGGCGCCCAGCGCGCCAATGTCTCTGTGGTGCATACCAGTCATCGCGTTTCCCAGATGGGTCGCGACGGAATAATATTTTTCGATAGCGCTGGAAGCCTCTTTGTATTTCAGATCGCTGTGGGCAAAAGCCAGCATAACTCCATTGGAGATGAAATATTCGAGGACGGGGACGATGCCATCTATCTCCGGCGAAGCCGCTACGAGCATCAGCTTCGAGCCGCCGTCGGCGACCATCTTCTCGGCGGTTTTAACGCTTACCTCGGGCCACGGCACTGGTATCCCGCGTTCGCCCACTCTGTTGAGCCAGGGACCCTCCACATGAATTCCGACGATCTTAGAACCGTCGTTCTCACGATCCATCATGCGTCTGACAGAAGAAATCATGTCGTATGTGCAAGTGGGAAATATATTGCTGATGCCGAAACTCGCCGTGCCTTTCAGGAACCCCCTGATAGTCGGCGTCGTTTCGCCCTCCTGTCCGCATCTGAGAAGATATCCAAAGACGCCGTGGTTGTGAGTGTCAAAAAGCCCTGGGATAATCCGTTTATCGGAGTGATCGAGGACTTGCCCGCAACTGTCAAGTTTATCAGCGATACCAGTTATCGTCCCATTTTCATAGATGAGCCAGCCGTCCTTCAAACCGTCTTCGGCGTAAATCCTTTTAGATCGTACAGCAGT
Organism: Synergistaceae bacterium; assembly: GCA_031257775.1. Classification (GTDB taxonomy): domain Bacteria; phylum Synergistota; class Synergistia; order Synergistales; family Synergistaceae; genus JAIRNC01. The sequence goes on along the minus strand of JAIROA010000019.1, from coordinate 1,014 downwards.
CCTCACTTGCCCATTCCCCCCAAAAGATCATGCCCAGCCCGACAAACGCTCATTCGTCTATTTCTCCGGAGCGGCCTGAACCAGCGGCTGCAAGCATGAAGTCGTTCATATAAACCATTTCTTTTTTGCTCTTTTCGACGGCTGAACGGATGAAATTCAGGTCACACTCATCAGTCATACCTAGAATCACCTCTAACAGAAGCACGAGATTGCATCCGGCTATCAGATGGAGTTTTCTGTGTCCGCTCAACATCTTCGAAAAGTGTTGATTGACGCTGCCGCCCAGCATATCTGTAAAGACCACGATCATATCGTCGTCATCGTACCTCGACAAGACCGCCGCCACCCTCTTTTCGAGCGGTTCTTCGTCCACGAAGGCCGCGATCGCCTCTACATTGTCAAGCTCTCCGATAAACAGGCCGAGGGCGTTGAGAAAGCCCTCGCTTAATGTGCCGTGGCTCGCTATCACGTATCTCAGCATGTCAAAGGACCTTGCTTTTCACTTTTGAGTGGAAATTAGGGTCGCTCGCCTTGAAGGGGTCGATCCCTAGGTCATAGGGAATGGTTGCAGAAATGATTTGCGTCGGCAGTATGTATTCCATAACTGAGAAAACCGGGTCGTCGATGAATGGAATGACGCAATCCCGGCTTGTAGTGTCTATTCCTTCCGGATCGCCGCATATTACGAATTGGTGCTTTGTGATGTCCTTCAGCACCCGGCTCAGCGTAGCTATCTTATGCTTATACTCTCCCTCGGAAGCCAAGTACAAAATATATGTGTCCGAGTCAACTGAATTATAGATGCCGTGGGAAAATTCATCGACGTCGTACCCGTAAACGCCGAATCTCAGCGTTTCCAGCAGCTTTAAAGCGCCTTCCAGCGCATTCGCGTAGTTGTTTTTATATCCAAGCACTATTATACGCCGCGCGCTGGCAAGCTCCTCCCGTATGGATTCCACCCATGCGGTGGCTCTTGGGATTATCACGTTGAAATTCCGTGCGACTGCGGCATAT
>JAIROA010000025.1 GCA_031257775.1 Synergistaceae bacterium | reverse complement strand
GTCACGCTCTTGGCTAAGTTGCGCGGCATGTCTATGTCGCGGCCCAATGTTCTTGCCGTGTGGTAGGCAAAGAGCTGAAGAGGGATTATTCCGACGAATGAAAACAGCTCGCGCTCCGTCCTTGGTATGAACACTACGTCGTTCGCGAATCTATGCGCTTCGGAGTCACCTTCCGTTGCCATCAGCACGACAGGCGCCTTCCTGGCGCGGCACTCCTCCACGTTCGAAAGGATCTTCTCGCGGAGATCCCCCTCCGGGACAAGCGCGATGACAGTCAGTGCCTCGTCAAGCATGGCGATGGGGCCGTGCTTCATCTCGCCCGCCGCGTAAGCTTCCGACGGCAGATAGGCTATCTCCTTCAGCTTGAGCGCGCCCTCCATCGTGAGCGGGACGCCTTCGCGGCGGCCTATGAAGAAATATCCCTTTGATGACGAATACTTCTCGGCAAGGGCCTTTATCTCCGGCTCGCGTTCCAGGAGAAGCTGAAGCTGGGCAGGAAGGCGCCTCATGCCTCCGATCAGGCGGGCCTCGTCGCGCGCCGAGAGCGTGCCGCGCGCCTTCGTCAAGTGAAGCACGAGCAGGGCCAGCAGCGAGATCTGGGCGGTGAACGTCTTCGTGGCGGCAACGCCTATTTCCGGGCCCGCCATCGAGAGCAGGGTATGCTCGACCTCACGGTCTATCGTGGAACCCCTCACGTTCGTAATCGCGACGCAGTAAGAGCCCTTCTGGAGCGCCAGGCGGGCCGCGGCAAGCGTGTCAGCCGTCTCGCCGGACTGCGAGACGAATACGGCCAGCGTGTCGGCCCCTCCCGGAATGTTGCGATACCTGTACTCCGACGCGACTTCGACCCTTATGTCCAGGCTGTCGTCGATGGACTCCATTATGTCCCGGGCCGCGAGCGTCGCGTAATGGGAAGTCCCGCACGCCACAAGATGCACCCTGCGGATTTTTTTCATGAGGCCGTCCGGAAGCTTCAGGCTCTTCTCCATGTCGACGCTCGTTAAGGCCGTGTAGGAATCTATGGTTAGGCGGAGGACGTCCGGCTGTTCCTCTATTTCTTTGCGCATGAAGTGATCGTAATGCCCCTTGTCCGCCATCACGCTGTCCCAGTCGAGCCGTATGGACGCTTTTTCGCGCGGCGAGCCGTCAAAGCCGAAGAAACGGACGCCTGTGGCCGAAAGCTCCGCTATCTCCCCCTCCTCCATAAAGAATAAATCGTGGGTGTACTCCAGGAGGGCGGTCGGGTCGGACGCGCAATAGCTTGCCCCGTCAGCGCTCGATACGACCAGGGGAGAGCCCTTCCTGGCGCACCAGATTTCGTCCGGCCTGTCGCGGAACATTATGACGAGCGCGAAAGCCCCGGTAAGGGAATTGCAAAGATCCGTCATGGCCTTTAGCGCGTCCCCATCGTATATGTCCGCTAGAAGCTGGCACGGCGACTCCGTGTCCGTCTCCGTGACGAAGGCGACTCCCTTTGCCTCCAGCCCTACCCTTATTTCCCTGGCGTTCTCGATGATGCCGTTATGGACTAGAGTAATCATGCCGTCGCAGCTTTCGTGGGGATGGGCGTTCGTCACCGTCACCCCGCCGTGTGTCGCCCATCTCGTGTGCCCGATCCCTGAGACGGCGTCGGCAAATTCAGCGGCTCTTTCTTCCACGATCTTAGCGAGCTCGGACACGCGCCCGACGATCTTGATGCTCTTTATGCCATCCGGGCAGCGAAGGGCGATGCCTGCCGAGTCGTAACCCCGATACTCCTGCCGCGCCAGCCCGCTCAAGATTATGCCGCTGGCATCGGGCTTCCCCACGCATCCCATTATTCCGCACATATCCAGACACCCCGTTCTTTTTTTAAATTTTAATCGACATACTCACATTATCACAACGAACCTCGGCGATCTGCCCGCATTATCTGGTATAGTATACTAGATAGGGACTTTTCGGGAGATGGTGATCGGCATGGGCATTATAGCAATAGTAGGGCGTCCTAACGTGGGGAAATCGTCCATATTCAACAGGCTCCTGGGACGGCGCGAGGCAATAGTCGACGACTTCCCGGGCGTGACGAGGGATCGCCTGTACGGCGAGATGGCCTGGGATAAGCACAACTTTTACATCGTGGATACCGGCGGCATAATGGGGGAAAACGACGAGGCCTTCCCTGACATAGCCAGCCAGATAGAGCGCCAGGTCCGGCACGCGGTGGAGGAGAGCGACGGCGTGGTTTTCATCATAGACGGCAAGGACGGGGTAACCGTTATGGATGAGGAGATCGCGGCCCTCCTCCGCAAGGGCGGAAGGAAAGTAATAGTGGCGGTGAACAAGCTCGACAACCCGGCCAAGCTGGACGCGTCCTATGAGGCGGCGTCTTTGGGCTTCGACAAGGTCCTGCCGGTGAGCGCCGAGCACAACTTCAACATGGGCGAGCTGCTGGAGGAAATGGTCGCGCTCTTGCCTGACGAGGGCAGCTTCGAGGAGTCCGAGGACATTCCTGTCGCCATCGTGGGGAGGCCGAATGTAGGCAAGTCGAGCCTGTTCAATGCGCTCATAAAGGAAGAAAGATCGCTCGTATCGGACGTGCCGGGCACGACGAGGGACGTCGTCGACTCGATAGTGGAGATAGACGGGACGCGCTTCCGCTTTCTCGACACGGCGGGGCTCAGGAGAAAGGCGCGAGTCAACACGGACATCGAATATTACTCGACCGTCCGCACGTACCAGGCCATCGACAAATGCCGCGTGGCATTGGTGATGATGGACGCGTCGGAACTCGTGACGGAGCAGGACAAGCGCCTCGTCGGGCACGTGCTGGAGCGCGGCAAGGGCCTCGTTCTCGTCGTGAACAAATGGGATCTGGCACCCAAAGAGGAGAAGATCGGGGACAGGATACGGAAGCTGCTGAAGGACGAGCTGCCCTTTGCCTCTCACGCGCCGCTCGTATTCCTTTCCGCGCTCACGAAACGGGGCATGTCTCGCCTGAACCAGCATATACTGGCAGTGGACGAGAACAGGAAGCGCAGGATATCGACCTCGGAGCTGATCCGCCTCACCAGGGAAATACTCGCGTTCGACCGGATGCCGGGCTCAGGGGGGCGGTACCTCAAAATTTCCTTCTGCACGCAGGCGAACGGCGTCCCTCCGGCATTTGTATTTTTTGTAAATGACCGGGAGCTTGTCTCAAAGTCTTTCGAGCGCCGCCTGGAAAACATCCTCCGGAAGATGGATGACTTTTCTGGCTCGCCGATCCGGCTTTTTTTCAGAAACAAGCAGGAAAAACCGGGGTTATTTTAAAAAAAGCTTGACCGTTCAAGGGTTTATATGCATAATTATTTGCGGTGTTAGATGGATGCCCGTTTGACGGCACAGCAGAGGCTTCCGGCATCCTAAGACCCAAAATACTGGAGGTGAGAAAAAAAATGACGAAAGCGGAGTTGGCAAATGAAGTGGCATCGGCAGTAGAAGGCCTGACCAAGAAGAAAGCCGCTGAGGCAGTGGACGCGTTTTTCGGCGCGATTCAGGCTGCCCTTGCAAAGGGAGAGAAAATCCAGGCCGTTGGTTTCGGAACCTTCGAAGTGCAGCATCGTTCTGCCCGCAAGGGACGCAACCCCCAGGACCCGACGAAAGAGATCGATATACCGGCCAAGAAGGTTCCGGTTTTCCGCGCAGGCAAAGCGTTGAAAGACGCAGTAAACGCCGGCAAGAAAAAGTAATATCGCACCAGACGAATTTTTCACGAAGTCGAAGGCGATTACCGGATCCAGGTAGTCGCTTTTTTCTGACTTCGCGGCCTATTTTACGATAAGGCGACTCGCTCTCTTTTCCATGCACCCATCTAGCCAAACGCCATAAAAATGTGTATCCTAGTGCTAAAGGAACGCGGCTGTATGTTACGATTGATTCCGGTTCTAAATCAAATGAACCATAATTTGATTTAGAACCGGAATAGCGCAACGCAATGTTGCGCCCAACGCGAAACGCCCGAGGTTTTTTCCAAATCAACTCGTCTGTTATGAGTTGATTTGGAATTAGAATGAGATGGGGAGGCGCGCTCTTATGAAAATTCTGGCGATATGCCCTGCTTTCGAAAGCACCAAAGTCGCTCTATACGAAAATTACGATCACCTCTGGACGGAAATCCAGGGCTACAGCGCCTCCGAGCTGGCGCAGTTTCCAAACATAGTCTCACAGGAGGACTTCCGGCTTGGTAAGCTGATGGAACTGCTCGACATGAAAGGCGAGCGCGTGAATGACATAAGGGCCTTCGTGGCTACCTGCGGCATCCTGCACCCGGTCGAGGGCGGCACCTACATCATAAATATCGACATGCTCCAGGATCTGGCGAGCTGCAAGTACGGCATGATCCCAGCGAACCTCGGCGCGCCTCTCGCGATGCGCCTGGCCACAGCGGCCGGTTCGAGATACGCTTATGTGGTGGATCCACCCGTCGTGGACGAGATGAGCGAAGCGGCGCGCCTGACAGGGCTTCCTGATATAAGCCGCTGGTCCGTATTCCACGCCCTGAATCACCGCGCCGTCGCGAACAGAGAGGCCGTAAACCTCGGCAAAAAGGTAACGGACTGCAATTTCATAGTCTGCCACGCGGACTACGCGACTTCGGTGGCCGCCCACGCGGGGGGCAGAATAATCGACGTGAACGACGTCGACAACGCCAGCGGATGCATGTCGCTCTGCCAGTCCGGCGATCTGCCTCCGATCGCGCTCGCGAATCTCTGCTTCTCAGGGAAATACACTCATGAGGAGATCACAGTACGCCTTCAGCGGAACGGCGGCCTCATGGCGCACCTTGGCACAGACGATTTAGGGGAGATAATAAAGCGCGCGAACTCAGGGGACAGGAAAACCTCGCTTATATACAGCGCCTTCCTCTTCCAGATCACCAAGCAGATAGGCGCGTGCGCGGCGACGCTCGGGGGGAAAGTGGATTCGGTCATACTGACGGGCGGGCTGGCGCAATATGAGGATTTCTGCGTCCGGCTGAGCAATTTGGTAAGCTGGATAGGCCCTGTCGTCGCGTACCCGGGCGAGGATGAGGCGAGGGCCTTAGTCGAGGGCGTGATCCGCCTTCTAAAGGGAGAGGAAGAACAAAAAGTTTACGCCTGAGACCGGAATGGAGCTGTTGGCAAAATGAGGGTTTTTTCCATAGTCGGGCTTCTCATATCACTTCTTATAGTCGGCTGGCTCAGCGCCACATATCTTGCGACGGTGACCGGGACAGGCGTTTTGCCAAACGACAGGCCGGGGGCATCTCAATCGGCCACTGACGGGCAGGCTGGGATCAATCCGGCTGTCTCTCCAATCGACAGGGCGCGCGAGCTGGCATCGCAGGATCAAAAACGGCAAAAAGACATGGAATCGTTCATAAAAGAGCATCAATAAAGATTATGAGATAGACGATCTGCCCTACAGCTATTTCGCCGCGCCGAAATATTCCTCCGCAAGTATGGCGTACATCGCGCGGTCTGAGTATTCTCCTTTTCGGCGGCGCGCCTGACGGAGCGTGCCTTCATACAGCATCCCGCATTTCCGCATAACTTTGCCGCTGTTTGGGTTGCGTGGGTCGTGAGTCGCGTAAACGCGGTTAACGCCGACTTCCTCAAAGAAAAAACGTATAACCGCCGCAAGAGCTTCGCTCATGTAACCCCTGCGCCACCACGGTTTGCCGATGCCGTAATCAACCTTGACAGCGTTTATCCTTTTCTCGACCGACGTGTCCATGTAGCCAATCGGCTCACCGAAATCTTTCGGGAGTATCGCCCAAGCGTAGAAATCAGGAGCAGCATAAGCGGAAATATAGCCGGAAACGAGCGCTTCGCTTTCGGCTGTGCCAATATGAGTATCCCAGGGTAAAAATCGCATTACCTCGGCATCGCTGTAGAGATTACGAAACATCGCGTCCGCATCGCCCTCCGCAAACGGACGGAGCGTCAACCGTTCCGTTTCGATCGTGACCGTGCCTCTGTGGGTCACGGGAATGCCTCCCTCCGGGTCATTTCTGGAGAGTGCCGTTTTGATAATGATATTCACTCGAACCCTCGCTGATCGAGGATTGACAAATAAAATCATCATAAACGGCGCTCTCAAAAAATTTACTTCAGCTCTACCTTACCGCCGGCATCTTCGACCTTTTTCTTGATATCCTCAGCCTCTTCCTTGGAAGCAGCCTCTTTAATGGGCTTCGGCGGGTTATCTACCAGATCCTTCGCCTCTTTCAGGCCCAAGCCGGTGATCTCGCGGACAATCTTGATGACGTTGATCTTGTTCGCGCCGTGATCGACGAGAACCGCGTCAAACTCTGTTTTCTCTTCCTCTGCGGCAGCGGCGGCACCGGGGGCAGCCGCAATCTGAACCGCGGCCATCGGGGCAGCGGCGGACACGCCGAACTTCTCCTCAAGCTCCTTCACCAGCTCTGAAAGCTCGAGCACTGACATTTCTTCAATAGCTTTAACCAACTCTTCACGTGTCATATAATGATCCTCCTCAGTATATTTTACTCTTGATCTTGGACGCGGCTACGCCGCCTTTTCCTTTTGCTCCTTAATCCGCGACAGCGCCGTGACAAGCCCGCGCGCCGGTCCGGAAAGAACCGTGACGAAACCGCGGATCGGTCCGTTCATGACGCCCAAAAGCTGCGCCAGGAGAACGTCGCGAGGCGGGAGATCCGCTAAGGCCATTACCTGGTCTTTCGAAAGGACATTGCTGCCCATGATCCCGCCCTTGATGATCAGGGCCTCATTGCCCTTTTCCTTGGCGAAATCCTTGAGCGCTTTCGCGGTCGCGGCGACGTCGCCATAGGCGAAGACGTACGCGTTCGGCCCCTTGTCGATTCCGTCCGCGGTAGGCTTGCCGGATTCGCGAAGCGCGATCCGCATGAGGGTGTTTTTCGTGACCTTCATTTCTCCGCCGGAAGCCCTCACGGCTTTGCGGACTGCCGTCGATTTAGACACAGAGAGTCCCCTGTACTCGACGACGTAGATCGCGCCGCTGGCGTTAGAGTTTTCGACAAGAGCGTCTATTTCCTTGCGTTTTGCCTCAGTTGGCATAAATTCACCTCCTCGTGAACCAATTAAAAAGCCGGGCTCATATAAAAGAGCCCGGCTTAATTTGCGCTGCGCTTAAAGCGCCTGCGAACCTCGGCGGGAATTTAAGCCGCTTAAACGGCGCCCGCTGTCTTTAGCTCTTTAACCATATAAAATTTTTAAATTTCCGGCTATGCCGGCTTATGCCGTGAATGCTATTCAGCCGGCTCCTTCTGAATGGAGGCCGCATCGACCTTTATCCCGACACCCATCGTAGAGGCTATCGAGACGCCCTTCAAATACGTCCCCTTTACAGCGGACGGGCGAGCCTTGATTATGGCGCGCAGAAGCGCCTTTACATTGTCGGTGAGCTGTTCGGCCGTAAAGGAAGCGCGGCCGACACCGTTATGAATGATTCCGGCCTTATCGACGCGGAACTCGATGCGCCCAGCCTTGATCTCCTTCACGGCTGAGGCTACGTCGAACGTGACAGTGTTCGTTTTGGCGCTCGGCATGAGGCCTCTTGGGCCAAGCACCTTGCCAAGACGCCCGACCGTCTTCATGACGTCAGGTGTGGCTATGACGGCATCAAAATCCAGCCACCCGCCCTCGATCTGAGCGACTTTTTCGTCTCCTCCGACAAAGTCCGCGCCGGCATCTTCAGCTTCCTTGAGCTTCTCTCCGGCCGCGATTACCAGCACTTTCTTCGTGTGACCGGTGCCATGAGGAAGGCCCACGGTGCTGCGGACCTGCTGATCCGCGTGGCGGGGGTCGACGCCCAGCTTGACGTGCAGCTCAATGCTCTCGTCGAACTTCGCGGTTGCGCACTCCTTGACGAGCGATATCGCGTCCTCAAGCTGATATTCCTTGATCGGATCAATTTTTTCGAGAATGGCCTTGAATCTCTTGCTCTTGCTTGACATTTTCATTCCTCCAGTGGTCTTGGCGGATACGGCTGCTATCACAGCGTCTCCTCCCACAAAATCAAAACTGCCCAGATCCGGCCTGACTTAGCCGGTTATCTCGACTCCCATGGAACGCGCCGTTCCCTCTATCATGCGCACTGCCGCGTCAACGCTTCCGGCGTTAAGGTCAACCATCTTCAGGTTCGCGATCTCCTGAACCTGCTTCCTCGTGACCTTGCCTACGAAGTTCTTGTTTGGCACTCCCGAACCCTTCTCCTTGCCAGCCGCTTTCTTGAGAAGGACGCTCGCCGGCGGGGTCTTCATTATAAAAGAAAAGCTGCGGTCGGCGTAAACAGTGATAACTACCGGAATAATCATCCCCACTTGGTCAGCCGTCTTAGCATTGAACTGCTTGACGAACTCCATGATGTTAATGCCACGCTGTCCAAGCGCCGGGCCAACCGGCGGCGCGGGCGTGGCCTTGCCTGCGGGTAGCTGCAATTTCAGCTCCCCTATGATTTTTTTTGCCAATACAAATACCTCCCTATGTGTTTTAAAAGGAAGATGATAAATCGGCGTATCACAGACGTTTTAGGCCAATCAGCCCGTATTATGCCGGGGCGGAAAAATAAAATGCCCACGTCGCGCAAAACCGCCTATCAGGCTTCCTCTATGTATAAAACCGCGCAGATCATCAAGCGCGGATCATGTTCGATTTATGTATGTCAGATTTTTTCCAGCTCCGTATGATCCGCCTCGACAAGTGTCTCCCTGCCGAAGACAGTCACGCTGAACTTGACCTTCCCTTTTTCCTCGCTGACCTCGACGACCGGGCCAACCTGGTTCGCGAACGGCCCGCCCTTTACGCGGATTGTGTCGCCCGGGATGAAGGCTATCTCTATTTTGGGCTTGGCCTGATCCTTGGTGATTTTCGCCATGATCTCCGTGACTTCTTTCGAAGATAAGGCTATTGGATGGTTTCCGGTACCGACGAAGCCAGTTACGCCAGGGGTATGACGGACCACATACCAAGACTGATCTTCGAGGATCATTTCCACCAGCACATAGCTCGGGAAGACCTTGCGCCTTACGCGCTTTACCTTGCCTTCTTTGCTGTACACGCGTTCTTCCACGGGAACAAGGACGCGAAATATCCTGTCCTCCATACCCATAGTGGCGATACGCTGCTCGAGGTTCGCCCTTACTTTATTCTCATAGCCGGAATAAGTTTGAACGACGTACCATTGGCGCTCAGAACTTTCTTTAAACTCTGCCATCAAACCTTAGCGGGACGGATCCCGCGCCTCCAGTCAAAAGCCGGACGAATTGCGTCCATAATAATAATCAGCCTAAAAACCTTGAAACCAGCTGTGTCAAAAGAAGATCAAGCAAACCAAGGTAAGCTCCGACGATTCCAGTCAAAGCAATCACAACCAACGTGAACACCTTTATCTGCTTAAATGTCGGCCAAGTGACCTTTTTAAGTTCTGCGGACGATTCGCGGAAAAATGACGTTATCCCTTCAATAAAGTCGAGGGAATTCCTCATAACCTCGACCTCCTCATTCATTCAGATTATCTAATGCCTTAATGGCAGGCCCGGAAGGACTTGAACCCTCAACCCCCGCATTTGGAGTGCGGTGCTCTAACCAGTTGAGCCACGGACCTGCGTGCAAAGGGTATTCTACACTACTTAGTCTATTTATGCAAGGTATGCTTATTGCACCACTTACAATGTTTCTTCTTTTCTAATTTTTTCTGTGCCTTTTTCTTGTTCACAAGCGTAACATAGTTACGGCGCTTGCACTCCGTACACTGCAACCCTACGATATCTGCCATAGCACTCACTCCATTCAGCCCGTAT
>JAIROA010000018.1 GCA_031257775.1 Synergistaceae bacterium | reverse complement strand
CTTTCGGGATGTAGCGCAGCCTGGCTAGCGCACCTGCATGGGGTGCAGGTGGTCGGAGGTTCGAATCCTCTCATCCCGACCAAAATTAAATATAAGAAGAGGGCGGCGTTCAAGCCGCCCTCTTTGCGTTATGGCTGGCTTGTGAGCCTGCGCTCCCTGTATTCTCTGAGGAGGCGCAGGAGCCTTGCTGAAACGGGCCCCGGCTTTCCGCTTCCTATCACTGTGTCCCCGACCCTCACGACCGGCAGCACGTCTTTCAGCGTTCCCGTTATGAAAGCCTCGTCCGCGTCCGCAAGATCCGCCAGCTTTGGCGCAAGCTCAACGACCTTGAAGCCGTAAGCCCGCGCGAGGTCTATTACGAAGCCTCTCGTGACGCCGCCCAGGACCGTGCCAAGCGGCGCGGTGAACAGCGTTCCGCCGATGTGCGCGAAAAAGGACGACGCGAGCGTCTCTGTTATCTCGCCGCCGGGGCAGTAAAGGCATTCCCGCACGTCGGGCCGGCCCGCGCACTGCATTATCCCTATCAGATAGTTGATGCTCTTTATCGTTGGGTAGGGCCTCGTCTCAGCGGTGGGGAGAAGGGCTATTCCGGCCCGGTACTCCTCGTCCAAGGGAGGATTGGCGCTGTCAATGACGATGAAATATCGCGGATTCGGGAACATGCCGAGGTCATTCGTGTCTCCTCCGGTTATGTACGACTTCACTGCGCAGTTCCCGCCGTTAGGGCAGTCGCTTCTTTTTAGGCCGTCCGCTATTGCCTGCCTGATATTGTCCACAACGTCCCCTATGGCTATGCCTGCGCGCAGGGCGCTTTCCTCGAGGCGCTTCATGTGCTCTTCCAGGGCAAACGGCTTGCCGCCGAAACTCCGCAGCGTGTCGAAAACTCCGACCCCGCGTGTTATCGCGAGATCCGTCACTGGCAGCGCGCACTCTTTCGTCGGACGGAAGGCGCCTTCAAAAAAACAAATAGACATCGCTCCGCAACCCCTTTGCGATTTTAATTTTAGATTTCCGAAGTATACGACATTTTTTGAAGTTTCGGCAATCCGAAAAGATGATAAAATCAACGGACAATGATCGATCCGGCCGGAGGAGGGGCGATATGCTTTTCAGGGTGCTTTCTGTTTTCCCAAGCGAAATCACGACCCGCATAGGGATTTTCGACGGCGATTCGGAGATAATGCGCCGCGAGATACGTCACGACAAGGGCGAGCTGTCGCGCTATAAGACGATTGGCGGGCAATTGGGGCACAGACGGCGGGCCATAGAGGAATCCTTGAAGGCGTGGCGCCCTCACGCCGGGAGCGGCGCTATAAACGCGGTCGTGGTACCGGCCTGCGCATCCTTGAGGCTCCCAGGAGGCGTTTATGCCGTGAATGCGGGTTTTCTGGAACACGCGAAAGGGGCATCCGCTCATGACTGCGCGCTCGATCTGGGGCCGCCCCTAGCGGAGGCGCTGGCCGGCCCCAGAAACGCGAGGGGTTTCGCGATAGCGTCCATTTCAGGCGACGAGCTGGAGCCGTTTTCGCTCGTTACCGGGCTTCCGGAGCTGTCTTTCGGCAGGGCGGCCGACACGCTGAACATACAGCACTCCCTTCACAGGTTCTCGGAGGAAACAGGCAGGCCCGTTTCGGAATTCTCGGTAATTGTGGCTGATCTCGGAAGGAATTTCCTGATATGCTCATGCAGGGAGGGGAGGATGCTGGATCTCTCGGACTCAAGCGAACGCGGCCCGTTCTCGCTTTCGAAGAGCGGATCCGTTCCGGCTGCCAAGCTGGTCTCAATGGCCTACAGCGGCATGTGGTCGATGGACGACCTCGCTAAAAACGTCAACGTCCGGGGCGGAGTCGAGGGCTATGTTGGAAACGTGGATTTAGACGGCGTGATGAAGCGTTACGACGAAGGGGACGCTTATGCGGGCATCGTGGCAAGGAACCTCGCGTACCAGACGGCGCAGGAGATATCGGCGCAGGCCACTGTGCTTCGGGGCAATGTCGACGCGGTCATTCTGACAGGGATCAGCGCGGAAAACGCTCAGTTCATAGAGCTTGTAATGGACCGCATAGGCTGGATCCCGGGAGAAAAAGTGATTTACCCCGGGGAGGATGATCTTCGCGCGATGGCGCATTTCGCCGCCAGCGTGCTTTCGGGCAGCGAGGAAGCGCTGATATGCGGCTAGGCGCGCACGGGGCGCGGTATTTAAAACTTTATCGGGCAGCTTTAAGCGGAAATTTCTCAAGGGGGGTTTGGGAATGGATATCGGGAGCAAAAGCTACAAATCGATGATGGACAGGCGCCCGCTCAACGTGCAGGCGCTTTACGGGGGCGAGCCCCTCTGCCTTGTGAGCGGGCGTGACATCGCCTCAGCGGTAAAAGAGGCGGGGGCGATCGTCCTTGCCGGGAACGCGAGGAACGCGCTTGTGATAAAGGGGCTCCTGAAGGCCGCAAAGGAACTCGACGCGCCGGTCCTGATAGAGCTGGCAAAGTCCGAGGCTTCTTACTGCGGCGCGACGTACGACAATATCCCTGATTACGCCATGAAGTATTCAGCGGAGCTCGGGCACGGGATGGTTTTCGCGCTTCATGTCGACCACTACGCTATAAAGGGCCCTGATGACCTTCGCAAGGGCGTGGGGCATCTGACCGGGATCCTGGCAAAGGGCTTTACCTCAGTGGCGATAGACGCGTCACACCTCGACGACTGCGCGAACCTCGCCGCTACGCGCGATCTTGGGACATGGCTTCCCTCTTCGCTGGGGCTGGAGGTGGAGGTTGGCGAGATAAAGGGCGCGGGCGAGCTTACTACCGTGGAGGAAGCGCTTTATTTCATAGGCGGGCTCAACTCCTGGGGCGTTTTTCCCGATTATCTCGCGATCTCAAACGGCAGCCTGCACGGCACGTACGACGCTTCGGCTGGCGTGAGCGAGGGGATAGACCTTGAGAGGACGAAGGAAATAGCGGACGCCATAGCCCCTTATGGCGTCTCGATAGCTCAGCACGGAATATCCGGGACGCCGTTCGGCAAAGTCTCCAAATTCTCGAAATACGGCATAAACAAGGGCAACGTCGCGACGCTTTTCCAGAACGTCGTTTTCGGGATCAAGATGGATCCTGATACCGGTAATGCCGTAACCGAAGGCGGCACTTACGTAAAGGAGAGCGGGCGAGGCATTTCGGACGAGCTCTGGGACGAGATGGTGGCGTCTGCTGACGGAAAGGGCTGGAGCCGCAAGAGCGGGGAATACAAGAAGCTGAACCTCCCGTTCCACGAAAAAATCCTGGCCGAGCCGGATCATATAACCGGGCGCATCGTGGATGAGGTTGCTGACTGGGGCAGGCGCTTCATCAGGGCATTCGGCACGGAAGGCCTGTCCGAGAAGGTGCTGGAGGTAGCCCTGCGCAGGCCGGATAGCAACTCTTCTCCCGAACGCGTCATAAGAAGCCCGAGGATAAAGTACGGGCCCGAGCAGGCACCGAATAAGTCAAAGGAAACGACAGGCAGCTTTGATGACTGACGGCAAAGGAGAGCGCGCTTTCCTGAAACGCGTTTCCAGCCGGGGAGCGCGTTCTCTGTTTCTGTGCGTTAAAACGATAAAAACAGAACTTTGGCAAATTTTCTGTAAAGGAAAGGATATGAATTAAACCATGCCGACCGTGACCCCTGTCAGGATGACGAATGTCTCCGACATCAAAAAATTATCGGCTTCGGAGGCTTTTAAAGGCATTTTCGTGGTAAACGGCCTTTTGAAGAAGACGGACAAAAACGGGCGGCCTTACTGGGAAATGACTGTGTCCGATCAGCGCGGCAGCCTGAACGCCAAGGTCTGGTCCGATGCCGGGTGGTGGGACAGATCCACGCCGGATCTTGAATCCAAGCCGGATATGCTCACGGAATCCCAGATTAACAGCCTAAAGGGCAAGGTAGTGGGCATAACTGGGAAAGTTGCGGATTTCCGGGGGCAATTGCAGTACAATTTCAACGCCATAACGCTCATGAATCAGGAGAAATATCCTCCCGCGCAGTACGTCGCCCATTCTGAAATTCCTCTCCCAGTGCTCAAGGAGAGGCTTGAGTCGATGATCGATTCGTGCCGTCCTGAGATAAGGGATTTTTTAAAGTCCGTCTTTGACGGGGAGACAGGGCGCGCGTTCTGTTCCGCGCCGGCCGCCGTCTCCAACCATCACGCCTACGCTCATGGCCTTCTGGAGCACAGCCTTGCCGTTACGGACTCGGCAAAAGCGATGGCTGATACCTACCGCGATATTTACCATTCGCTGGATACGGATGTCGTGGTGGCCGGGGCGCTCCTGCATGACATCGGGAAAATATACGCGTACTCCATATCGCCGATCCCTGAAATTACCCTGCCAGGCGCCGTGCTGGATCATATCGCCTTGGGGTATGCCGCGTTCGACAGGCTCGCGTGCGAAGCGAACCTGACTTCGGATCTGAAGCTCCAGATCGGCCATATCCTGCTGAGCCACCACGGACAGAAGGAGTTCGGCTCGCCGGTGCTGCCGGCGACGCTTGAGGCGCTGATAGTTTCAGCGGCGGACGAGCTTGATTTCAGGCTGTTCTGCTGGAAGGACGCGGTAAAGGATCTCCTGCCGGGGCAGAACATATCCGCTTTCCACTTTGCGGCGCAGAGGCGTTTCTGGCGCTCCGCCGCCCAAAATGGCAGAGATGAAGAATCCGAATGAAGCCCCGAAAAGGCGGCACGGAAGCTTTATCGTAACGCCCGACCAGGAAGACAGGCGGCTGGACAGGGTGCTGAGGGGTCTTTACCCCGGCGTTCCGCTGTCCGCGATCATGAAGTCGATACGGCGTGGCGACGTGCGCGTCGGGGGCGCAAAAAGCGCCGTGGCGGCAAGGCTTGCCGCGGGAGACGTCGTGTCCGTTCCGTGGGCTGCCGAAGGGGCCGGGACTGAAAACGGTTCCGAAAGGGCGCGGCCGCAAGAAAAAAGGCTGAATGAAAAACTTAATAAAAAGCTGATGAAAACGCCGAAACTGCGGACTCTCCTGAAAACGGGCGCCGTCTGGTTTATTGAAAAGCCGCCAGGCCTACTGAGCCAGCCGGACTCGCCCGGAGGGGATTCCGTGGTGACGCGGGCGTGGGCTGAGCTGGAGTGGCATCGCGCTGATTTCAGGCCGGCGCTTGTGGGAAGGCTCGACCGGAACGTTTCCGGCGCCATGATGATCGCGCTGGAGGCACCGGCGCTTCGCCTTCTCTGGCGGCTCATGTCCGAAGGGCTGATAAAAAAAATTTACAGGGCAATAGTCCTGGGCCGCCCGGAGGATGAAGGGGAAATAGACATCCCCTTGCAGAAGGACGAAACGGGCAACAGGGTGACGGCAGGGGAGGGGCTTCAGGCGCTTACGAGATACAGGGTGCTGGAGGCCGGGAAAAAATTCTCGCTTGTCGAGCTTGAGCTTGTCACTGGCCGCCCCCATCAGGCAAGGGCGCATATGTCCGCGATAGGGCATCCCATTGCCGGGGACTTTAAATACGGCGGCGGCCGGAGCGGCTTGGAGAATGGCACGAAGCACGCAAAAAACAGGATATTCCTTCACGCTTACTCCCTGGGGCTGCCCAATGTTCCCGGCCTCCCGGGTGACGTTAGGGGCATTGCCGTAATATCCCCGCTGCCTGAGGAATTCGAGGGCTTTCTTTGAAAACATAGCATGACTATCGCCGGGTATTTTCCTTGGAATGATAGGCTCAAAAAGTCTAAAATAATCTGAATAGTCTTTCATGTAAATACACCTTTACTTTTCAGCATTATTACCTAAAATATTTTTATTAGGTAATTTACATAGCAACCGGGGTAGTGATGAACCATAGGTTCAATTATTCCGGCAAAGATTCTGAAGTGCAAAAAATGGAGGAGGAATTTTCCAAATGTCAGTAAAAAAACGCACCTCGAAAAACGTTCTTCTTGACACGGCGCTCAATAATTTTTATGGGGCCGCGGAGGAAATGGGCCTGGAGGACGGCCTTATCGAAATTTTGAGCCGGCCGGAGAGATCGATCAGCGTTTCGCTCCCGATTACGATGGACGACGGCAGCATACGCGTTTTCGAGGGCTACCGCGTTCAGCATTCGACGGCGCTTGGCCCCGCAAAGGGCGGTTTCCGCTATCACCCTGACGTGGACATAGAGGAATGCGAGGCTTTGGGCAGCCTTATGACATGGAAATGCTCCCTCGCTGGCATTCCTTACGGCGGGGGCAAGGGCGGGGTTTCCTGCGATCCCCTGGAACTCTCCATGTCGGAGAGGGAGCGCCTTACGAGAACCTTTGCGGCCCGCGTCGCGCCTATCGTGGGCGAGTGGACTGACGTCCCCGCGCCTGACGTAAACACCGGGGCGCCTGAGATGGTCTGGTTCATGGATACCATAAGCAAGCTGCGGGGAAGGCTTGAGCCGGGAGTGGTCACAGGCAAGCCGATTTCCATCTGGGGCTCGAAGGGCCGCACCGCCGCTACGGGGCTCGGAGTCGCGATCTGTATAAAGGAAATGCTTAAAGCGGAGAAAATCGACGTAAAGGGCACTCGCGTCATCATTCAGGGATGGGGCAACGTCGGGACGTACAACGCGCTCTCGCTGGTAGAGGCAGGCGCCAAGGTGGTCGCTATCGCCGACGTTACCGGCGGCTACTACGTTCCGGAAGGCATAGACGTGGCGCGCGCTTTCGATCATATAAACAACCATCCGAAGAAGCTCCTCGAAGGCTATGCGCAGCCCGGCCTCGAGCGCATGTCGTCGGACGAAATCCTTCTTGTGGACGCGGAGGTTCTCTCCCCCTGCGCTCTGGAGGGCGCGGTCAATGCCAAGAACGCCGGCGCCGTCAAGGCGAAGTATATCGTCGAGGGCGCAAACGGCCCGGTAACTCCTGAAGCGGACGCGATTCTCGCGGAAAAAGGCGTAAGCATAGTGCCTGACTTCCTCGCTAACTCGGGCGGCGTCATCGGCTCCTATTTTGAATGGGTTCAGAACCTGAACGGCTTCTTCTGGACGGAGGAGGAGTACAATAACCGCCTCATCCCGATCATGACCGAAAACTTCCACAGGGTAATGAATTATGCGAAGGCTCATGAAGTCAAAATGAGGAGAGCGGCGTTCTTGGTCGCGATAAAGAGGGTTGCGGATGCCGTTAAGATGCGCGGCACGTTCCTGTAAAAACTGCCGTAAGCCGTGTAGTCGCGATAATGCGGGGCTGTTTTCAAGCGAGCGCGATGTTAACGCGCTATATCGTTGACATCGGATTGGCATGAAAAGCCTGGGGCCGCAGGTCGAAACCTACGGCCCCAGGCTTTTTGCCGCGCGCTTTTATAGCGATATTTAAATAAAAGGCCTGAAGTTAAAACCGTTGAAAGCGCTTATTGCAAGGACGCGGAACATTTGCCACGTAGCGTTCTTTTGTTAACGCGCTATATTATAATGCCGCGATAATATTTTCATATTGATGCGCGTTTGATTTTTGAACGGAATCAGGAGGGGGAAAATGGGGAGCGTAAAGAGCGTCAGGATCGGCGGGCTGGAATTTGGAGGAGGGGCGCCCGTGCGCGTGGAGGGCATGCTCAAAACGCCCCTTGAGGACATGGATGCCTGCCTGGCTGAGCTTGAAGCGCTCGGAGAGGCTGGGTGCGAGCTGGTGCGGGCCGCTTTCCCGAGGGAAGATCTGAGGCCGAATTTGCGCGCGCTGGCCGAAAAATCGAGCTTGCCGGTCATGGCCGACATACACTTCAACTATAAGCACGCCTTGGCAGCCCTTGACAGCGGCTGCGGATCCATAAGGATCAACCCCGGCAATATGGGCGGGCGGGATGGCCTGATGGAGGTACTGTCCGCGGCCAAATCGCTTGGCGCTGTCATCAGGATAGGCTCGAACGGCGGATCTCTCAGCGCTAAACAGCTCGAATCCTGCGGAAACGACAAGGCGCTTGCTCTCGTCGCGGCTGTAGAGGAACAGCTGATCCCGCTCGTCGACGCCGGCTTCGATGATGTGATAATATCGGCTAAGTCGAGTTCCGTGCCGGAGACAGTGCGGGCAAATTTCCTCCTCGCCCAGCGGCACCCTTTCCCGCTTCACGTCGGGATCACGGAGGCCGGCCCCGGAATCGACGGCGCGGTAAAGAGCGCGGCAGGGCTTGGCATTCTTCTGAATCAGGGGATAGGCGACACGATGAGGGTAAGCCTTACTGGCGAATCCGTGGCCGAGGTAGATACGGCCTACGCCATTCAGAGAGCGCTTGGCATCCGTCAGCGCGGCGTCGAATTAATAAGCTGCCCATGCTGCGGCAGAAGGCGCATAGACGTCCCGGAGCTTGTCAGGAGGGTGAAATCCCTTCTGCCTAAGGATTTGCGTGACGGAACGACGGTGGCGGTGATGGGGTGCGAGGTAAACGGCCCGAAGGAGGCCGCCGCGGCTGATTTAGGCATAGCGGGAACGGCAAACGGCTTTGTGCTGTTTAAAAAAGGCAAAACCGTTGCAACAGGGGAAGCCAAAGACCTTGAAAGGATTCTCGAAGAATTTCTGATTGGATAGTCATAAATAAAAAAAGAGACGGGGCAATGCCGTTGCGTGAATCGCACGGATTGCCCCATCTTATGTGTCTTTATTTCAGAAATCCCCCGAGTTCGCTGTAGGTCAGCAGAAACCGCTGAAGGCCGAGGTATGACGGCAGGAATTCGCCGCGCGGGAGCAAGACCTCGACGCCATCGTGCTTTATGACCAAGTGTTCCAGCCACGTCTCGTCAGCGTCAGCGAGGATGTCCGGCATGTCCGGGTAACGCTTGGCGATTTTCCCGCGGAGCAGCACGAGCGCCCTGCTGGGGTCGTGGTTCAGGATCTCGTCAGACGTGAGCAGCCTTTTGGCGTCAATGTCCACGTTGAACGTCTTCACTATGTCCGCCGGGTGCGCCAGGAAGGAGCCGGAAAGCGAGCCGGTTTCCTCTATCCCCGCGTAGCGCCCCCTCACCAGGAACGCGCTGTACCCGACGTAGATAGCGCCTTCGTTCCGTTTCCCCTCCGAGTCCGTGCCGCTGGCTTGCTCCTTTGCGGTCTTATGGGCCGTGCCCGCCCAGTCGTATACCGCTCTGTCCACTTCCGGTATCCCAGTCTTGGGGAACCTCAAAACGCAGATGAAATTGTCGCTCGCGTCCAAAATGGCGTCCGTCTTCCCGAACTCCCGCGCGACGCTGCCCTGCGCGCTCCAAGCCCCCGCCCGCGCGAAAAGGCCGGCGCCAGTAAACAGAACTCCCAGCAACAATACACAAATTAATTTACGCTTCATCTTCGCTCACCTCCTTTCATTATCGGATGATAAGCCAACTTTCAGACAAATAAATCAGCTATTTAGCCTAGACAGCAGTGACAATGAACAGTGAACCTGTATAGGCATATGTATGGACAAATGTACATTGCGGGTGTAATATCTTTTCGCTACGAACGGCACTGCGTTATTGACGCGAAAGCGGAATATCAACTTCCGTGCTGTACCTTAAAAATTTTATCTCAAGTCGCGGCAACCCGGTCAGAATCCGGGACAGCCCAGCTACTGTATGTAAATCACGGCGGATTTTCGTTCGCCGTGTAAGTCAGAAAACGCGACGGCGGACGTTTAAACGCATCTCTTGGGAGAACATGGGGATCCCTTACAAAAGAGGTCCCCTTTTTTAAGGTGTTTTTTTACTGCATGCCTTTCCGGCAGATGAAAGATCATAATGACGATTTGCGCAACCGTCTCGCGCGATGCTAAAAAATTTGGGAGGAGGTGGAATAGTGGTTTTTACTGATGCGCTCTTGAACGGGACAATACAATCCTCGACAGACAGACAGACAGACAGACAGACAGACAGACAGACGCGTTCGGCGCGGTAGGTTTATGGCGTAAAAAACAGCCTGCCAACTTCACGGCGCGGTGCGCCGGCTTGC
>JAIROA010000138.1 GCA_031257775.1 Synergistaceae bacterium | reverse complement strand
GCCTCTCGGGCTTCCACACGTCCTTAACGCCTATCTTTTTAAACGTGCGCGATATCGGGCCCGTGTTGTCGTGGCTCATGCAGAAATCCGGCTCGACAGTGACGACCTCGTTAGCCGCGACCTCGCGCCCGGCGGCTCGCCCAAGCGCCTTTTCCGCGAATGTTTTGCCTGTCTTGCCCATCCCGATCACCTGCTTTTCCTGGCTTTTAGATACGGAATAAGGCCGCCCGCATCCATGATGTCCCTCTCAAGGTCGCTGACGGCATCGCCGTGGAAAAAAGCGCCCGACATCTCGTCCCTGATCTCCCCCGTCTCAAGCTCGACCGCAAGCATGTCCCCGTCCTTTATCCGCCCGCACTTTATCGCCTCGGACAGGCCCTTCACGAAGAGGACGGGATACCCGTTGTTTATAGCGTTGCGATAATAAATCCTGGAGCAAGTCTCAGCCAGTATTACCGGGATTCCTGCCTCCTTCAGGCAGTAAACCGCGTGTTCGCGGCTCGACCCGCAGCCGAAGTTCTTTCCGGCCACTACAAAATCTCCAGGCCTGACATCCTTCGCGAACTTCTCCTTGCCGGGGTAGTACTCGAAGGAGTACTGCGGCATATTTTTAGGATCGGTCTCCGCGAGATATTTATTGTGATAGATCAAATCCGTATCGACATCGTCGCCAAACACCCACGCGCGCCCCTTTAGAATTTTGCCCATATCAGTCGCTCCCTCCCGTCAGCAAAGTATGTCTCTGGGATCCGTGATGACCCCGCGGACCGCCGTGGCCATAGCGGAGGCGGGGCTCATGAGGTACGTGTGGCTTCCCTTGCCGACCTTGCCGATAAAGTTGCGGTTCGTAGTGGAACAGCCGACGTCGCCGGAAGGCAGTGCGCCGTAGTGTTCGGCCGTGCAGAGGGAGCAGGTGGGGTTCGTGAAGACGACCCCGGCCTCCAGGAACTTCTCGATAAAGCCCTCCTTCGCGCATCGCGCCATGACCTCTCTAGTCGCGGGCGTTATGATCGTGCGCACTTTCGGCGACACCTTGAACCCGCCCTTCGCGAGAACGTCGTAAGCGGCGGCTATGTCGCTGAATCTCCCGTTCGTGCAGCTTCCTATGTGAACCTGATCGACAGCCTCGCCGGATATCGAGCGTACCGTCTTCACGTTGTCCGGCGCGTCCGGGCATGATGCCATAGGCGCCAGCTCCGCCACGTCGTACCGGTGAACCTCGCAGTAGGGCGCGTCTGAGTCCGGGACGATCTCCCGCGTCCGCCGGCGGACTAAATCCCCGTCCCGGCCCGCGCGTTCCGCGAGCCAGTCCAGAACCGGCCCGTTCGGCAGAATGAGGCCGATCTTTCCGCTCATCTCCGTCACCATGGAACAGAGCGTGATGCGCTCGGCAAGAGAACTGCGTTCTATCGTATCCCCGGTAAACTCCACGGCAAGGAAATCCATCCCGCCCGCGCCAAGATCGCCGACCATAAGGGTCAGCAGGTCGCGCATATAGACGCCGCGGCCGAATTCTCCGGTCACTTCGATCTTCATGGTCTCCGGCACGCGGAACCAGTTCGTCCCGTTGAGCCAGGAGGCAGCTATATCCGTGTTGCCCACTCCCGTGGCGAAGGCCGCGACCCCGCCTAGAAGATTCATGTGGCTATCCGTGCCTAAGATGACGTCACCGGGCTTCACGAGGCCGTTTTCAAGCATCACATGCTGCCCGATTCCCCAGTTTATGTCGAATACCTTCTTGATCCCCTGACGCTTCGCGAACTCCCGGATGATCTTCTGGTTAGCCGAGACCTTTTCCGAGTGGGACGGCGCCTGAAGATCGAACGTGAACGCTATTTTCTCAGGATCCCAGACGCGCCCCTTTTTCTCCGTGATCTCGTCGAACTGAAGCGTGCAGTTCGCCCCTCCGAAATCGCGCGCCGTTGAGAGGTCAATGTCGCACCAGACCCTGTCACCGATCTTTACCTCCTTGCCGGACGCCCGCCCCATTATCTTCATAATCATCGTCTTTCCCATTCCTGCCAATCCCTCCCAAGACAAGCAATTAAGGTATTGCGAATTTTTGTGATTTACTTCATGCCGAGAAAGCTCTTTATGCCCTCGAAGTTCATAAAGTCTGCCTTGTTGACCAATACAGCCTCCGGGCTGCGGAGAGTCCCGTCGCCCTCGTGGGCATGATTGGCGATGATGTGGCCTATTGCGGAGCCGCAGCCGTTGCGAAGCGCTATCACGGTGCCTGAGAACGGATGCCGCAGGTCTTTCCCCATCTGCGACTTTACGGTTTTCCCATCCTCCGCCTTTTCATACTCCACAAGCTTGCCAATATCGTGAAGGAGCGCGCCAGCCACGAGAAGATCGCCGTCCATTCTGAATTTCCCGTCTGAAGCGGCGTAGAGCGCGTTGAATTCGTCCATCGCGTGCTTTGACATCCGCGTCACCCCTCGGACGTGCGAGAGATAGGATGCCGGGCAATCCGGTATCAGGAGCGTGAACGGTATCCTGTCCATATCCTCCGGACTCCATCCCCCGGTATTCAGCGCGTCCACATAACAGGCCACGACCTTTTCCTGAAGCCCGCCATCCGTGATCCAATCGATTTCCGGCAGCAGTTCCCTTATTTTCTTTTTCATCCGCGATCGCCTCCGAAGTTTTTAGGAAATATCTGTCACGATTTCTTTTATTGTTAGATGAAATAATGTGTCATTTCTGATCTAAATGCAAGCTATTATGCCATATGAATTGGATAATTTATACAATAAATATTTTTTTTTTGCAACGGATAAAAAGGCAACAAAAACTTTGAAAGAGGCGATTCCCCTTTGCCCTGTCGCCGCGCGCCCTGCGCGCTTTACTTAGATAACTCAACAGCCACATTAATTTAATTTGGTCAGGCGTCATTCACACTATTTTGACAGCTCTAATTCTAATTCCCAATCAACTCATAACAGACGAGTTGATT
>JAIROA010000091.1 GCA_031257775.1 Synergistaceae bacterium | reverse complement strand
GATCACTGCCGGCGTCGTCTTGGCGAGGGTCAACCTCCATATGGAGCTGGAAATTTACAGAAAACGCCTTGAGACACTGGTAAGCCAGAAGACGGCTCAGCTCAACCGCACACAGGACTCCATCCTCGACATACTGGCCGGCGTGACGGCCTGGCGGGACAGCGGGACGGGAGGGCATATCGCCAGGACGACCGCGTACTCTCAGATCATCGTCGAGTGCCTGCAGGGAAAAAATCACCGGAATTACATCATAAGCCCAGAGTACGGGCAGAACATCATCAAGTCATCCAAACTGCACGATATCGGTAAGGTGGCGATATCGGACGGCATACTGCTCAAGCCCGGCAAGCTCACCAATAATGAGTTTGACGAGATAAAGAAGCACACGACGTTCGGTGCCCGGATGATCGATGACGCGATAGAGGATCTCGGCGACGTTTCGAGCTTCCTGCGCGTCGCGCGTGAGATAGTGGTGGGCCATCATGAATGGTGGGACGGCTCCGGCTACCCTAAATCGCTCAGCGGGGATGAAATACCGATATCGGGGCGCGTCATGGCCATTGCGGACATATACGACTCCCTCACCTCCGAGAGGCCGTACAAGGGTGCCTTGAGCCATGACGAGGCTATGAAGATAATCCTGGATGAGACGGGAGCGCACTTCGATCCGTTGCTGATTTACATGCTGAGAGACATTTTCCCGCGGTTCGAGGACATAGCGCGTTCCTCGCGGAATATGGAGGCGTCTTTATACCCCGGACGCGGCAAGCAGCAGAAACCTCCGCGCTGAGGTGGGGCAGGAGTAGAAATTTATATGCAGGTATGTTGCGAGCAGCCTGTCCGCCCTGATGTAGCCGTCTATCCATTCTCCGTCAGCGCGGGAGGCCCGGCGGACGCTAAACGTCTCCGGCGCGCGGCCTTCCATGCTTGAGTGGTGGAATTCGTGAGCCCTCACCGTCTCGCCTTTTTTAAATAGCATGTTGTCCTGAAGGGCTGTGCCCTCCACATAGCCGAAACGATGAAGCTTGCCCGTCATCCTGGCGTCAGCGTCTAAAATCCCAGTCATGCCGTGCTTGATCCCCCGATGCTCAACGCTGCGGGCAAGGTACATCATGCCGCCGCACTCCGCGTATATTCTCCCATGATCGTGGAATTTCCTGACGGACGCGAGATACTCCGCGTTAGCGCTAAGTTCCGCGGCAAACTCCTCCGGATATCCTCCGGGCAATATGAGCGCGTCTGCCTCTTCGGGGACGGATCTGTCCGCTATGGGCGACGTCGGGATCAGGGCAGCTCCCAGGCGCTCGAATAGTTCCAGGTTCTCGTGGTACTGGAAGCAGAAGGCGTCATCGCTCGCGACCGCTATTTTCACGGGGCCGCCGTCCGGTTTTTTCACGGCTTCGGGAAGCTCGGGCTGCCGCATGACTCCGGACGGCGTCTCGGAAACGCCGATAAGCCTCTTTATGTCGACGTTGGCTTTTATCTCCTGAACGAACCGCAGAAGAGCCGCTTCGGTGTTTTGCGGCTCGCCCGCTGGGATCAGCCCGAGGTGCCTCGATGGAAATGACGCGTCCTTTATGTCGTGAAGCCAGCCTAAGAGGGGTATTCCGGCAAACATCCGCAGCGCTTCGGCTATCGTCTCGGCGTGGCGGAGGCCCGATACCCTGTTGGCTATCACTCCCGCGATCCTGGGGGCCGGATCAAGCGACGCGAAGCCCTTTACCGTGGCGGCCACGCTCGTGGCGGATGATTTCGCGTCGGCAATGAGGATGACCGGGAGTTCCAGTTCCCGGGCGAGCCACGCGGTGGAATAAAGGCCTTCCGCGCCAAGGCCATCGTACATCCCCATAACCCCTTCTATCAGGGCGATATCGGCTTTTGGCGTGTTTTCCCGCGAGGAGCAGCCTTCGGCATAAAAAAACGGCATGAGGCCTGGATTCGGGAAACCATCCAGGCTTCTGCATTTTCTGCCTGAAGCGTGAGAGAGGTAAGTCGGATCCACGAAGTCAGGCCCCGTTTTAAACGGCTGTACCTCAAGGCCTGCTTCGCGTAACGCCCTGCATAGGGCGGATGCCACTGTAGTCTTGCCCGCGCCGCTTGATGTGGCCGCAAGGACAAAGCCCTTGGTATCAGAGAATCGGTGCACTAAAACGCTGCCTTGTAGACGTCCAGCACCTGCTGCGCGGTATAGGGCCTGGGGTTCGGCGCCCCGATGGCCTCTTCGGCCGCCTCCTCGGCGAGAGCTTCGAGATCCTTGCTCTTGACTCCTGCCTCTGAAAGACCGTCTGGGATCTCTATTTCGCGGCCGAGATTGATGACAAAGCGTATAAACGATTCGCAGTTCTCCCGCTCCGTATGCCAGCCTTTTCCGGCGCCGACCGCGACCGCCAGCTCCGAATAGCGCCCCGAGGCGCGATCCATGTTGTACTTCACGACATGCGGGAGCAGCAGCGCGTTGCAGAGCCCGTGCGGCAGATTGTACTTTCCGCCAAGAGGGTGCGACATGGCGTGGGTTAATCCGAGCCCGGCGTTGTTGAACGCCGTTCCGGCAAGAAAGCTCGCGTAGCACATGTTTTCCCTCGCGTCTATGTCAGAGCCGTCCTTAACGGCCTCGCGGAGGCTGCGGCCGATAAGCTCGACTGCCTTGTAAGCCTTTGCGTCCGTCACCGGCGTGGCCCCTTTCGAGACATAGGCTTCCACGGCGTGGGTAAGGGCATCCATGCCGGTAGCGGCTGTCAGGGCCGACGGCATCGAAAGCATCATCTCGGGGTCGTTCACTGATACGTTTGGGGTTAAATGCCAGTCGACTATGGTGAATTTCATGTGGTCATCCTCGTTAGTGATGACCGCGAACTGCGTCACCTCGCTGCCCGTCCCGGCAGTCGTGCTGATCGCTATGAAAGGCGGCATGGCGTGCCTTGACTTGTTCGTGCCGTCGTAGTCCGCGATGTTCCCGCCGTTCGTGGCCAAGAGGCCAATGCCCTTCGCCGTGTCTATGGCGCTTCCGCCGCCAACCGTGACTATTATATCGCAGGCGCTGTCGCGGTACCTGACCGCGCCTTTCTCAACGACTGAGACAGTCGGATTCGGGACGGCCTCGCAGAATAAATGAGCCGAGAGCCCTTCCGCCGCCAATATGTCCGCAACCTGTTTTGCCTGAGCCTCGCCGACATCTCCTTCAGACGCGACCACGAAAGCCTTCGTTCCGTGAAGAATCCTGGCCTCCTTGCCAATCTCACTGACTGAGCCCCTGCCGACTAAATTGAGCATCGGGATATAGTATCGACAATTCATGACAAGTTGAACCCCCTCTTGAAAGTACCCCTACGATATGCGTATAATATCACGAAGTACTGGCAGATACAAATTCAAAGAAAATTATACATGCTTGCTTTGCGGATTTAAAATCTCCTTGAACACGGCGGGGGTTGTGTTTAATGTTGCTATGACGCTATAAATTCTTTTAAGGAGTGAAGGCTTTGGATGTTATCGAGAAGGTTAAGGCAGCCGGCATCATCGGCGCCGGGGGCGCGGGATTCCCGACCCACGTGAAGCTTAACTCGGCGCCTGAGTTCCTTATCGTGAACGGAGCGGAGTGCGAACCGTTGCTTCGCGTTGACCAGCAGCTTGGCGCGATGTACGCGGAAGAGCTGCTTGAGACGCTTGAGACGCTGAGGATCATGTGCGGCGCCAGGAAGGCCATGTACGGCCTCAAGGAGAAGTACCACGACGCCGTGGATGCCTTGAACGCTTGCGTCCCAAAGTACCCTGACGTGGAGATCAAAATGCTCCGCAACACATATCCCGCCGGGGACGAGCAGGTGCTTGTATACGAGACGACTGGCCGCGTTGTCCCGGAGGGAGGCATCCCTATCGCGGTCGGCGCGGTCGTCCTTAACGTGGAGACGCTCTATAACATATCGCGCGCCATCAGGGATGTTCCTGTCACAGAGAAGTTCGTCACTGTAGGCGGAGCTGTCAAAAACCCGTCCACCGTGAAATTTCCGATAGGCATAACAATAAAAGAAGCGATAGATTACTGCGGGGGCCCGTCGGTCGACGGGTTTGCCGTGATAGACGGCGGGCCGATGATGGGCAAGCTGACGAAGCCTGAAATGCCGATAACGAAGACGACGAAGGGCTTGCTTGTCCTTCCGAAGGATCATTCATGGATCGTAGCCAAGGGCAGGGACATGGGCCGGATGATGCGGATGGCCAAGATCTCCTGCTGTCACTGCATGTTATGCACGGAGGTGTGCCCGAGGAACCTTCTGGGGCATCAATTGCGCCCGGATAAGATGATGCGGCTTGCGTCGTACAACACGACGGCTGAAAAGGACGCATCCGCCACGGAAGCGTTCCTCTGCTGCGAGTGCGCGCTCTGCGAGCTGGGCTGCGTGATGGGCCTGCAGCCGTGGAAACTGCATCAGGAATTAAAGCGCCGCCTTGGCGGGCTGGGGATCAAGAACCCGCACAGGGAAGCCCCGAAGTCCGCGAGGAAGTTCCGCGAGTTCAAGCTCTTTCCCGTCCAAAAGCTGATAAGGCGTGTCGGCATGACTGCCTACGACGTACCGGCGCCGTTCCGCGGTGCTTATGAGGCCGCCGTGAAGCTCGTGACCCTTCCGCTAAAGCAGTCCCTGGGCGCTCCGTCGAAACCTTGCGTCAAGGAGGGCGACGCCGTAAGCAAAGGGGATCTCGTGGCTGACATCCCGGAAGGCGCGCTCGGGAGCAGGCTGCACTCGCCGATTGACGGACGCGTGGCGCGCTTGGACGATAAATCCATTGCGATCGAAACGGCATAAATTAGGGGGTGACTGAATTGAGCAACAGAGCTATAGGACTCACTGAATATAAATCTGTCCCTATCGGGATTGAATCAGCCAACGCGATGCTGAGGGAGGCGAGCGTCGAGCTGCTTTTCTCCAGCCCCATATGTCCCGGGAAGTACGTCTCCATTATAGAGGGGACCGTCGATGCCGTGCGGCGTTCGCTCGCTAAAGCGGAGAGCGTCGGGGGGGCGTTTCTGTTGGATTTGCAGCTTATCTTGAACCCGAATGAACAGGTAAGCCCGGCCATATCCGGCACCACATCCGTCGACGCGGTCGAGAACGTCGGAGGCGTCGAGACGATGGGCGCTATCGCGTCCGTCCGGGCAGCTGACTTTGCCGCGAAGTCGTCAAACATAAAACTTATCGAGATCCGGATAGCCCGAGGGCTCGGGGGCAAGAGCTTCGTGCTTTTCTGCGGTGAACTGGAGAGCGTAAAAAACGCGGTAGCCGTTTGCCAGCGCGAAATCGGGGAGGATGGCGGCATAACCAGCACGACGGTCGTCTCCTCCATTCACCCGCAGCTTGTCCCGTTCCTTTTCTGACAACGCGTGAGCGGATCCGCCAGTTCGTTTTTCGCGAAGATCAAGATGTCGAGGCGTGCCTGTGAAAAGTGGCTCAAAAGCCCCATCAGGCACGTTTCCGATTATGACGACTGGCACGGCATGAACCCGCAAGCGGCGGCGGCGCCTGATGATGTCACGTCCTCCGCCAAGCTCGACTTCATGTCCGTGGACGAGTTCCTCGATACGCTTGCGGACTTATCCGGTTTTTTCTGCTGCGAGTACGACGATGATGAGGGCGCGTTCTTCATTGCGGACGTTCATCGCAAAGCGGGCGGATTGGGGGATCTTGCCGTCTTTTACGCGGCCCTTCGCGGCGCGGAGGCATTCAAGGACGACGACGAGCCCAGCTTTATTTACGTCTTCCCGGAGTCTGGCGGCGATCCTGACGCCCTGCTCAGGATACGGAAAGGCGCCTCGCAATTCCTGAATCCAAAAGACGCGTCCCCGGATGTCCTGTATTTCGTGAATGAAGCCGAGGAATTCGCCGAGTCTCTTGCCGAGGACGACATGACAGTATAATACCAAAACACTTCGTATGCCGAAGAGAGTCTTCGCCGTTCAAAAACGCCCGCGTTTACAAGGTGCCGGTGTGACGATACAATATATGTGGAGTTGAGCAAACTCGGCGAGATTATAGAAAATCCGTGGACGACATGACGGACTTGGAGAAATGGGCGTTGTTCCTTCAATACGCCAATGTCCCGGAGTACCGTGAAGCCGTCAATAAGGTCACTGACTCGAAACCAACGATGACGATATCACGCCTTATGCTGACAAAGAAGTAATTACTACGTCTATCTTACGAGTGCGGCCGGCCCGCTTGCGGAGTGGTTTCGCGGCATTCGTGTTAAGAGGGGAGGATAGATTGTATGAACACACTGGCGAGCGGCGGCGTTTTACCGCCCGCCGTTTTTTCATTTCAACGTGTGAAATTTGCTCTTAAATTTGTAAAGTCAGTTATCCCAGTGAAAGTATGGAGCTTTCATCAAGGCCTGTATACTTCCTGATGGTTTCGGCTGGGAGGCCGTCGGCAAGCATCGAGCGCGCTACCTCGATCTTGCCTTCTTCTTTCGCGTCACGTATCTGGATTTCCCGTACTGCCTCGTCTATCGGAATGAGCTGCATCCTCCATACCTCCCTCACTTTTGGGTCAATTTTTTCGTCGCGAATTCTCAATATACGGTAGATAAACTTTTGGACGCTCCTCGCCCTTTCAGCATCATATCCCCGCTCCCGGGTAAGATTCAAAAGCTCCAGCGAATATTTTCCCCGGTCTGCGGGGTTTTCTCCCGCGTCGAGCATCCTCCGCGCTGCCAACACGACAAGCGCAAAAATTCGTTCGTCGCCCTCCAGTTTTTTTATGTCCGCGCTCGCCACGTGAAAAAAACTATATCTGAAATTGACCTCCGTCCCATAGCACGACGCCGAGTAAATGTCTGTCGGCGTTATATTGCCGGTGAATATCGCGAGCGAGGTCACGGGCATCTGGAGTTTGTCGCTAAGGCGATAATAGCTCTGGAACATCCTTTTGGCAAAAAAATGCCTGTCGTCCCTGTGCTGCTGTTCGATATGGAACGCTACCCGAGTATCCCCGCCCGTTTTCAACGGGACCGACAGGCCCACGTCTGAATTCCTCGATCCCTTGTCGGAGTCGGTATCTATGGCTGGAAGCTCGTTAGGGATCAGAAAAGGCTTCCGGCTGTAGTCCCGATCCGCCGCCAAATCCGGCTTGAAGAACAAAATCGAGTCGTCCGCGTTTTCGGTGATAATGTCCTTCCAGCTCCTGTCAATCCACTTTTCACTCATCCCCGCCCGCACCGTCCCTCTTGATTTACAATGGCATTATATCAAGTTTTCGGTTCTTTGGCTTCGTATTCCCCCGCTGTGTCATGATCGTTCGATTCGTGAACAGCATATCCAAAAATTTCACAAATCGCCCTATCGACATTATTTTGACTTATCATATAATATACTTGTTGAATATGAAGCAAGGGGAATATGACATGTCACTCAAACACGGATTACTCGGTCTGCTAAATTACGGCTCTATGTCAGGCTATGAATTGGACAGGGCGTTTAAGGAGTCGCTGTCGTTTTTCTGGCAGGCACAGACAAGCCAGATATACCGCGAGTTAAACGCTATGGAACGCAACGGTTGGCTGGAAAGCGAGCGTGTCATACAGGACGAAAAGCCTAATAAGAGAGTATATTCTCTTACACTCGCAGGGAAAGAAGAATTCGATAGATGGCTCACAAACCCTGAAGCTGACATCAAAGCGGCTATGGCAGTACGAAGCGCATTTTTAATGCGGGTATTTTTTGCCGGTGAAGTTGACGATGCGCAAGTACATATAATGTTTCGTGACTTTCGCAAAACCAGTCTTGAGGCTGCCGTGCAATTGCAGACGGTTTCAAAATCAATAGCGGAATACGCGGAACTGGTCAACAACGATGAACGGAGGACTAAATACTGGAAAATTGCCGCGTTGTTCGGGGAAATATACTATCGAGCGGAAATAGAATGGGCCGAGAAAGCCATTTCAATACTCGGGGAAACCGTATGAACGCGCTTGTAATCAATGGCTCGCCAAAGGGCGAGAACAGCAATACAGCGAAGCTGGCCCGCGCTTTTCTTGATGGCGCGGGGATTGGCGAATACAATACTCTCGAAGTGCGCAAACTGAACGTCAAGCCATGCGTTGGGTGTTTCGGCTGTTGGAAAACTACGCCGGGCGTTTGCGTCCTCAAAGACGATATGGCGGGTGTTTTGGAGAAGCTGAAAGCCGCCGATTTGACTGTGTGGAGTTTTCCGCTCTACTATTTCTCCGTGCCGGGCGGGTTGAAGAACCTCATCGACCGCCAGCTGCCGCTGAATCTGCCGTTTATGACCGGCGCGGAAAGCGGCGGTCATCCGTCGCGTTACGACAACACACGCCAGCGACACGTCGTTATATCAACCTGCGGATTTTATA
>JAIROA010000055.1 GCA_031257775.1 Synergistaceae bacterium | reverse complement strand
GGAGTTCGTTAGCCCGATAATACTGCGCGGCAAAGACGGTTATAAATAAAAGCGAGATCAGTATTAAGAATCCTCCCAGGCAGAGCCATAATATTTTTTCCCCGTGCTTGCTAAAGCTGTGTCCGCGAGGCATGTTGAATCCCTCCAATCCGGCGCCGATTTATATCGCCATTTCATAAAAATTTGTAGCCCGTTTTGAATGGGACTCCTGAATCCAGAAAAACCTATGATTCCCGTCCTGCCGCCGCGCTGCTGAAATCATGGCCCTTGCCGCGTCACATTATATTCCGACCGCCATCTTTGGGCAAATTTTGAACTCCAGGTTTTGAACCCCCTCAAATTACCATGATGGTCAGATAACAGCCGTTCGCGCCGATATCCGTGTGCGGGCCCGGCTCGCAGTAAAACTTCTAGTCAAGCAGACGGGCAGTTTCGCGGAGTGGATATCGCATGGCGATCCTTTCTTCTCGCGTTTTGTTAGTTTTTACGCAGAAATGAGATTAAAAATGAAATTGCTGATAGTCCTAAAATACGAATATTCGCATCATTAGGTTGTGATAGAAATCCCGAATATAACGCTCCTTTTAAAGCAATCTGTCCCCTCACGCCTCTTCGTCGCCGAAATCGAGAAGCGTCTGGCGGTATTTCATGCCGCCTCCCTCGTATGCGTTGCTGACGGAAAGGCCCATGAGGCGGATTTTCCGCGTGTTCTGTATGCTTTGCGTGTCCTGTCCGTTTTGCCAGTACTGCCAGCCTGTTCCGTGCCATGGATGCGCAGCGGCAAGAAGCTCTTTCGCTACGGCCCAGAAAGTCTCGAATTTCCTCGTGGCTTCCGGAAGGGTTTTCCGGCGGGATATCTCCCTGAAATCGGCGTATTTTAGCTTGAGCGTTATGGTCCGCCCCGCGAAATATCTGCGCTCCAGGCGCTCCCAGACCTCTTTGGCTATCTCAAGTAGCTTTTCCTGGAGCTCCAGCGCATCGTCCAAATCCTTCTCGAACGTGCTTTCCGCGCCAAGGGACTTACGTATCCGCTCTGGCGTGACCTCCCTGAAGTCGACGCCCCTGGCGTTCCAGAAATACGTGCTGCCCGCTTTGCCGAAAAGCCTTATCAGCTCGGCCTCCTCGTATCTTTTGAGGTCGCTTCCGGCGTGTATTCCAAGCCTGTGCATCTTTTGCGCCGTGACCCTGCCGACGCCCCAGAACTGCTCGATCGTCAATCCCGCCGCAAAGGCTTCCGCCTCTTCCGGAGGGACGACGAAGAGCCCGTCCGGTTTTTTGTAGTCAGACGCGACCTTGGCGAGGAATTTGTTGATAGAGACGCCCGCCGACGCGGTCAGCCCGGTGTTCCTTTTTATGCGCCTCCTGATGTCACGAGCTATCAGGGTTGCCGACGGGACGTGGAATTTATTCGACGTCACGTCAAGATACGCCTCGTCGAGCGAAAGCGGCTCCACCAGATCCGTGTAATTCAGGAAGATTTTGCGGATGGAGATGGAAACATCGCGGTAGACGTCAAAACGCGCTGGGACGAAGATAAGCCCAGGGCATCGCGACATAGCGGTCATGGACGGCATCGCGGAGCGCACTCCCCATTTTCTGGCCTCGTAGCTTGCTGCCGCCACAACGCCGCGTTCCGCCGCGCGCCCGACAGCAAGCGGTTTTCCCCTGTACTCCGGGTAATCCCGCTGTTCTATGGAGGCGTAAAAGGCGTCCATGTCGACGTGAATAATTTTTCGAATCATCCCATTCTCACCGCATTTTCCCATCGTGAGCGTTTACGGCAGTATTATAACCCGTAAATGCCCTCCGCGGCATCGGCGCTGTTGCCCACGATCCGCGGAAAAACAACATGCCTATGCTGAGCCTATGCTGTCGCGATTGACAACGGCGCAAGTAGAGGTTAGTATTTTCATACTTTATTGATCTGAGTTAAGAATTTATGTTAGCGGGTGAGCCGATATGACAAAAGATGATCTAGAAACGCTTCTCGTCCACGGATCAGCCAACGCGGACGAGGCAAAGGGCGCCCTCACGGCGCCGATTTTTCAGACTGTCACTTTCCGCCAGCCGGAGATCGGTGTGGAAATACCGTTTGACTACAGCCGGGCCGCGAACCCGACCAGAACCGTGCTTGAAAGGCAGATCGCGCTTCTGGAAGAGGGCGCGGCCGGTTTTGCCTTCGCTTCGGGGATGGCCGCCATGACGGCCGTTTTGATGCTCCTCGATAAGGGCGGCCGAGTTTTGATCCCGCTTGATCTGTATGGCGGCACGTACCGCCTTCTTGACGGATATTTCAAAAATTTCGGCCTCTCGTGGCGGATCGCCGACACCACGGATGCGGCTTCCCTCGAAAAGGAGCTTTCGCCCGACGTAAGGGCGGTCCTGCTGGAGACCCCGACGAACCCGCTTCTGCGCGTGAGCGACATCGCGGAGGTTTCGCGCGCCGCGCACGAGCATGGGGCGCTCGTCATTGCCGACAACACGTTCCTTTCGCCGTACTTCCAGCGCCCGCTGCCGCTCGGTGCCGATATCGTGGTCCACAGCGCCACGAAATATCTCGGCGGCCATAATGACGTGCTATCCGGGCTCGTCGTGATAAAAGACGGCAGGCTGGCGGAGCGCTTCCTGGAGATACAGAAATCGACGGGCGGCGTCTTGAGCCCGTTCGACTCGTATCTTTTGCTGCGCGGGATCAAGACATTGGGCATCCGCCTGGAAAAGGAGACGGAAAACGCCACTGCCATAGCCCGCTGGCTCTCGGGGCGCAGCGGCGTCGACAGGGTTTACTATCCGGGGCTTGAAAGCGATCCCGGATACGCGATTTTAAAAAAACAGGCTACAGGCGCTGGCGCGCTCCTGTCATTCGATCTCGGCAAAGCCCATTCGGTAGGGAAATTTTTCGCCGCGCTCGAAATCATCACCCCGGCCGAAAGCCTTGGCGCCGTCGAGTCGCTTGCATGTCATCCGGCTACCATGTCACACGCGTCCATACCTCCGGACATGCGGGCCAAAATGGGCATATCGGACAGGCTTGTGCGCCTCGCTGTCGGTATAGAGGGAATAAATGCCCTCATAGCGGATCTGGACAGGGCGTTTGACGCGTCGATGTGAACGATCTAATTGGAGGATGCCCGGCGCAGCCTCAGCCTGACGGCAATGAATGCCGAGGCCGCGAGCAGGAGTATGGCGTAGGAAATCAAGGAAATATCGAACCCTGCGCGGGCCGAGAGTTCTGACAGCATCGGCGGGCCGAAAAACATGCCGATGCCCCAGAAGAGATAGTACGCGCCCGAAATCGTGCCTTTTAAAGCCTCTGAGACCGTTTCGTTCAGGAAAATCATGGAGGAGAGATAAAAGACGCCAAGTCCAAGGCTAGCCGCAGTCAGCATGGCGAGCGCGCCTGAAAAATTCAGAAAAGGGGCAATGGCAAGCCCCAGCGACGCAAAGAGCAGTCCTAAAACCATAAAGACGCCGGAACCGAATTTATCGGACAGCTTTCCGGCAGCGATCTGCGATAAACTGATGGCCACATAAAACAGCGAGAAAAACGCGCCCACATGCGCGGGGCTGACCCCTTTTTCCTGCCGGAGATATACCGGTATCGAAGTCAAAAATATGCCATACCCGGCCCCGTAAAGCGTAATCCCAAGCAGGGCTGAAAGCGCTTCTGGCCGTCTGGACAGGTTCAGGATTCCTGAGAAGCTCAAAGAATTCGCGAGCGCGTCTTTCGAGCGGACGTCTTCCGCCAGCAGGCAGATCAAAAGAGCGCCGGCCAGGCAAGCGCAGGCGTACAGCAAAAAAAGGCTTTCAGGGCGCCAGATCCCCGCCAAATGCACGCCCAGGATAGGCCCTGCCGTAAGCCCGATGTGGAGGACAGCGTTGTACGCGCCCATGACGGCGCCTTTATTATGAGGGTATTTCACTGACAGCATGGCAGGCGCAAGAGCCCATATCGGCGCTTCGCCGGCGCCTTGGACTATGCGCGAAAGGAAAATGGCGGCGGAGCTTGCCGAGAAATAGAAACATAGCCCCGCGAGGGAACATAGGAGATAACCCAGAACTAAGAACAGCTTGAACCCGAATTTATCGGCCATGATCCCGGCTGGCATTTGCAGCAGGATATAAGCGATCGCGAACATTGAGGCCAGATAGCCCGCGTTCCGACCATCTCCGTCCAGATCGACGATCCGCTGAGGCAGCAGCGCCACGATCATCCCGACGCCAATCATTATCAGAAAGACAGACAGGTTGAGTCCCCAAAAAGTTTTGTCCCTGAGCATCCGGACTCCTCCTTTACCGCCATACGTTTTTGAACGTCAGCGTCAACGCGCAGTGGATCTGACCCTTTTCTCAATAATGGGAACTACAGCGTTTCCACTTCCGTGTCCGGTATCATATCGTCTATGGCGTCCCTTACGTCGCTGTCCTGGCTTCGCGAAAAGGGCACCTTCCAGCCTGTGAACCCGACCTCGAAGAACGCCATCATCTTTTCCCCTCTGTACGCCAGCGTCACGTGCTTCACGTCTTTCCACGGAAGCACAGTGCGTATGCCCCTTCCCCAGCAGCGCGTCTCCCGGACGATCCCGGCATCTGAAAGGTATAGTTTTCTGCTGATTCCGGCGGCTGTCACGCATATTGCGCCGAGCGCGGCTGAATAGAAAAATTCCCTGGAAGCCCCGCCTTCCGTAAAGAGCGAATAGGCGCCGTACAGAAGAGCCAGGCCGAGCGCGATAGCCGCGGCAGACATCCACTTCGGCGTCGGGCTTACGGACGAATCGCAAAGGACATTTAATTTTTCCATGAATCAAGCCTCCTGCTGCATAACCTGGCTATTTAATTATATAGTTTTCTGAAAAGATTTACAAATAGAATAAAAATGAATCAAAATTTTTTAAAAGTTCATTCATTTTGCGCAGCGATGTGCAAAAAACATGAAACGACTTGACATAGTTAATATTCCAATTAAAATTCTCTTATGGGAAATAAAAGATCCGATCTGGCCAATCAGCGTATAAAGTGTAAAATTAAAATAATTTATGAAATTTTTGCAGGTAAGCCCGCACAGGATATAAAAGCCGGATACCAGCGTTAGGTTTACGAAGCTCTGCTTTGAAAATCTCCAGCACAGCATATTAGGCAGCAAAGTCCCCAGATGTTCACTCTTTGAGCGAAAGGAGGCTTGAGGCAAGAAAGATGTTGAAGAGGTTTTTGGATCGGCGTCCATCATGATTATACTCATTTAAGATTTAGGAGGGAAAATGATGAGCAGCGAAGATAATACGGAAGCAACGATCGGCCGCGAACCTACCCTTATTGAGACACTTATCGTAATCGCGATAGCGGCGACGCTTATAGCCCTGTCCGTGAGATACTGGGAGACCGACGTGCATATCGCCCTCGTGCTGTCCGGCGCGATATCGGCGGCGGTGGCGATGTTCATCCTGAAGTATCCCTGGAAGATCATCGAGGAGGGCGTGCTTGCCTCGATACTCATGGGGATGCAGGCGGTGCTGATACTTCTGACAGTCGGGATCCTGATAGGGACCTGGCTTTTGAGCGGAGTCGTGCAGACCATGATCTACTACGGGCTTGCGATCTTGAAGCCCAGCATTTTTCTCATTGCCACCCTTGTGATATGCAGCATAGTATCCTTGTCGACAGGATCATCCTGGGGGACGGCCGGGACGGTCGGCATAGCGCTGATGGGGATCGCCGCGGGGCTTGGCGTGCCGGATCCCGTAGCGGCGGGTTTTATAATTTCAGGCGCCTATTTCGGCGATAAGATGTCCCCGCTCTCTGACACGACCAACCTCGCGCCGGCAATGGCCGGGACGGATATCTTTCAGCACATAAGGGCAATGGTGTGGACGACAGGGCCCACTTATTGCATAGTCTTGGTGATAGCCGGCGTTCTGGGCATGGGGTATTCGTCCGGGTCATTCGACACCGAAAAGGTGCAGGCCATCCAGGAACTGATGAAAGTGGAGTTTTCCATCTCTCCCATAGGGCTCATCCCCCCGATCTTAGTCATCGCGCTGGCGGCTTCCGGCAAGCCGGCGCTGCCGAGCATTTTCAGCGGCGTTCTGGCCGGCATGTTGCTTGCCGTTTTTCAGGGAAATACGTTCGGGACGCTTCTGGACGTGATGCAGAACGGCTATGCGCCAGACCTACCGGCTAAGATAACGGAACTTGCCGAGGATTTGCCCGCTTTGACGGAGCTTATGGCGGAGCGTGGCCTCGCTGAGTTCTCCAGTGACGCGATCGTAAACGCGGCTTCGGTTTTAAACGAGCTTCTGGCGCGCGGCGGGCTGCTCTCGATGACGTGGACTGTCGCCCTCATCCTATGCGCGCTCATGTTCGGCGGCGTTCTGGACAGATGCGGCTTTTTAAAGTCGCTGCTTGTGGTCATGATGAAGAGGGTGCGTACCGTGGGCGGATGCGTCGTCGCCGTGACGGTAGCCTGCGTCGCCACGAACGCGATCGCGTCTGACCAGTACATAGCGCTCGTCCTCCCGGGCCGCATGTTCAAGAAAACCTTTGACGACCAGGGGCTTCACCCGCGTATGCTCTCCAGGACGCTTGAGGACGTCGGCACCATCACGTCCGCTCTCGTGCCGTGGAACACATGCGGCGCCTATCAGAGCACCACGCTCGGGGTGCCGACCGTTCAGTACCTCCCATACGCTTTCCTGAACTACCTCAATCCCATCGTCGCCATAGTTATGACATACATGGGCATAGGCATCGCGTGGAAGGGCAAAAACGGCGAGCCAGTCATAGCGAAGACCAAACCAGCCGATCTGTAAGCCGGCGCAGCAATGTAAGATATAAGCGGGAAAGGTTCAAGTGGCAGATCTGCCCTGAACCTTTTTTTGCGTTCTGCCATTCCCTCTGGCGCGTAAACGCCGTGAGCGGATGCTGTATAATATTGCGACAACGATTAAAATAGCGCGGGAGGCGGACATGTACGGCTATAGGAGCGTTACGATATCTCAGAGCGACAGGCACGCGTCCGCGCAAGCCGACAGGCTGCTCGCTCAGGAAGGCATAAAGCGCGACTCGTGCGTCGACTACATGGTCGGGATATACGATGAAAGCGATGAGCTGGTCGCGACCGGTGCCACTTACGGCAACACGATCCGCTGCGTCGCCGTCGACTCCGCGCGTCAGGGCGAAGGGCTTCTCGGGACGGTCGTATCCCGCCTTTGGAACGCCTCGCGGGCCTCGGCGTCACCCATGTTTTTTTGTACACGAAACAGGACTCGGCGCGGTACTTCCGCGACATGGGGTTTTATGAGATAGCGCGGGCGGAAGGCCTCGTGATCTTTATGGAAAACAGGCGGGACGGATTCCCCGGCTTTATACGCGAGCTGTCGGGGCATAAAAGGGAGGGGGAGTGCTCGGCGCTCGTCATGAACTGCAACCCGTTCACATTAGGGCACAGGCATCTTGCCGAGGCAGCCTCGCGGGAGAGCGACTTCGTCCACGTCTTTGCCGTGTCGGAGGACGCGTCGTTTTTCCCGTTTGCCGACAGATACGAGCTAATCAGGCAGGGCCTGTCCGATCTTGAAAACGTGGTGCTGCACGAGACGAAAAGCTACATGATATCTTCCGCGGTCTTTCCGTCGTATTTCCTCGAGGACAGCACGCCGGCCATCGTCGCGCAGGCGCGGCTGGATCTGAATATATTTATAAAAATAGCGGCCGCTTTAGGAATCCGGAAGCGCTACGTCGGGACTGAGCCCTTCAGCCGCGTGACGGCCGCGTATAACGCGGTCATGAATGAGGAACTGCCTAAAGCCGGCATAGATTGCGTCGAAGTCCCTCGCGCGGAGCTGGACGGAGATCCGATAAGCGCCTCCCGCGTCCGTCAGGCAATACACGATGGAAATATTGAAGCGGCCAGGAAAATGATCCCGCGAGTGACCTACGAATATCTCATGTCGGAACGCGGGCAGCAGGTCGTGAAAAAAATCCGCGAGGCCGCGTCAGTGGCGCATTACTGAATCTAATTCCAAATCAACTTCTCGTAATAGACGAGTTGATTTGGAAAAACCTCGGGCGCTTCGCGTTGGGCGCAACATTGCGTTGCGCTATCCCGATTCTAAGGAAAGGCTGATTTATCGTCAGGGGCCTAAAGGGTGAAGATTTAAACCCTTGCAACGCCTGGGCTCTTAAACGTTGAAATGTCGTTTAGGCGAATTAATCAGCGCTTCCC
>JAIROA010000094.1 GCA_031257775.1 Synergistaceae bacterium | reverse complement strand
GAATGGAAGAAATTCAGAGCGAAACTATGGAAATAATGAAAAGGAGTGCTTGCTGTGATCGTGAACTCGGATAGAAAACATGATTTCTGGAGAAGGCTTACCGCAACGTTGGTCTTGGCGCTCTTTATGACGCAGTCGTCGCTGCCGTACGGCATAGGGATGGCGTGGGGTGTCAGTCCGGTGAATGACCCGCAAAACGGGCTATTTCTAAAGGCTACGCTCAAGAGCGAGGTTGGGCTTGGCGATGAGGATCAGTTAGGCGTGGGCGCGGAGACCATGGTCAGCGCCAATGTGCTGTTCATGATAGAGGCAACGGCAGGGATGCAGTTCACCCCCAAGTCAGTAATGCCTTCCGTAGTATTGAGAAACGACCCGGACTGGAGGGACAGCGGCCGTCCCGGCGCGGACTGGGGTTTGACTAAAAGCAGCTACGGCCATACTGTCGATGATGTGATAGAGATGATGGAAAACGC
This sequence comes from Synergistaceae bacterium, assembly GCA_031257775.1. GTDB lineage: Bacteria > Synergistota > Synergistia > Synergistales > Synergistaceae > JAIRNC01. The sequence continues at coordinate 14,157 of JAIROA010000094.1, read as the reverse complement.
GACGTTCGGCATAGGTGCCATGCCGGTATCGTGGAGCGGCGGCAACCTGCGGGCAGAGCGCAACCTCTACGGGCGCGACCGGGATGACAGCAACAATTACAAGAGACTTTCAGATGACCCGTCGGAAGATATCAAGCTGAATGCGGATAAAGGGCGCTACTACTATGCGCCGTTTTTGAAAGCGGATACGCAGGCCGAAAAAGATGCGATCGCGAGAGTAAAGGCGGGCTACGCAAAGCAGAGCACCAAGCTTCAGACCAAGTACACCGGCTACGGTGCCGCTAACCATGTAGGGGCGACACATTATAACCTTACCACTAAGGAATTGGGATCCTCCGTTTCAGAATACACTTATACCGGAAGCAATGTCTCGAACGCGAAAAAGTTTCCTTACGCCCTGATATTCAAGGATCCGCAGTACTGGGAAAACGGTAAGCCTGGCGCTATCAATACTAATGACCTTGTCCCAAACGACAGCAGGCTCTACCAGACGAAGTTAGTCCTCTGGAATCTGCTGGAGGACGAGGCAATGTGGTCGAATATGAGGATCGGGCTCGCCTCGACCTACCTGCCAACGACAAATGATACGAACTTCGGCAGCGGCGGCGGCAACCATACCGGGCTTAGCAACCGTTACGACTTTAACGGAATGTATAAAGTGGCGCCGTTCGGAGCGAACGTCTGGACGTCCACGAGATTCATCGGCACCAATCCTAGAAGCGGATGGCCCTCAGCCAGTAATTTTGATCAGCGGAGGCAGTACGTCAACGGCGTTCTGACTCAGGCTATTTCCGGGCACGTGAGGGGCTATAATTCTATCCACGCGCAGTACTACCCGATGTGGTCGCACCAGACCATAGAACCGCTTTACTCCGAGCTAGGGAAGGCGTACAGCGCAAGCGAAAGACGTACACTGCAGGCCGTGTACAAGATGCTGCACAGGGGCTCTCTGCTTGTGCCGATCCGCGAATACGGGGCGGGCTGGAATAAAGGGAGCCTTGCCATGAAACAAGTTGACAGGATTCGCCAGTGGATAAATGGCTTCGCGGATCTCAACAGCTCCAACAGGATCAACCAGTTCCACTATTACAGGGATCCTGAAATTGGCGTGGCCGGGGTATTCATACTGCCTCACGCGATATACCCGGATCCCAGGCCGGGCTATGCGATGACGCGCCAGAACTACAAGGATCATACATACACCAGCGGCGAGACGGGCACGTCAGACGAGAAAGCGACATCTGTCTGGTACTCGCACAAAACCAACAACACGACATATAGGTACGACAGATTCCTTGGCAGCTCCGAGCTGGAGAATGACGAACAGGAGACAAAGAACCATTTTAACGGCGGTTCCGGAGAAGCGGCAGGATCAATACTCGACTTCTTCTCACCGCCGACTGCCATATATAACAGCCTATCGACGACCTCGTATCCGATAAGGGCGGAGTGCGAATCGAACTGGGTAATACTGATCACTACCGGACAGGAACTGAAGACGGTTAATAGCAGTTCTTACAAATATACCACGGCGCAGGCGATTAAAAATCTTTACGACGCAACTGACAAGTCAAGAAAACATGTTGCCAGATCCAACGCAAATGACAACCCGCTTATCGGCACTAAAATTTATGCCCCCTACGAGCAGGTCTCCATGTGGGAGCGAAACAAGAGCGGAGACGTGATAGGAACGCCCAAAAAAGTAGATCTCGATGATCCGATACGGACGCTCGTGATTGGCATAGTGCCGGAGGTGGACGACAAGAGTTTGTCTGCGGCGGAGAAAGGCGAAGTCGAAGAAATGCACATAAACCTCGCTAAGATGGCGGTCGCCGGTCAGGGCGGGAACCCGGACAATGTCGTTACGCTTCAGGACGTAAAAAACAAGGAAGAAGATGGCCTTTACGCCTTTACGGCGAGCAATCCGGACGAACTCACGGACGCGATCAAAATGGCGTTCACGCTGATAAACAATAGCGCCGTAGTGCAGCCTGGATCTGGCACGCTGCCGCAGTCGGACGCGCTCGACGACCTTGGCGACGAGACTTCGGACATATATAGCTATGAGTACAGGATCATGAACAGCAACCAGTGGGAAGCCAAGCTGAGACGGGACGTAGTCTCAAAGGATGCCGCAGGCGACGTGGTGCTCCACGAGAAATGGGAGATAGGGACGATAGGCGAGGATGAGAGGGAGGAACAGCGGCACAAAATAGTGCCGGCATCAGGTAAGAGAAATGTCAAATTCTGGGACAGCGGCAGTCTGAAGAAGCTGGAAGGAAATGAGGCTCTCTTTGGCAGCCTGACCCGTATCGAGAGCGGGGACATAATCCCGCCGGCCGGCAGGAACTTTACGGATGTAAAGCCATACAACGCTTTCGCAAAGTGGCTGTGGGGAGAAGACTACTCATATAGAAGGAGCGCGGCGTATGCCCGTCATCACATGCTCACGGATCTTGGACAGGGCGGCGCGGTGATGGTGAACGACACGCGGGTGGCATCTGGCGACAGCCCGCTTCCGGGTTACTATGACTGGGCAAGAAGTAGCGCGAATAGCGGCGGAAATCCGGTATTCTACGTGCAGACGAACGACGGGCTGTTACGTCTTATAAACCCGGTGGATACGCCAGACGGCAACGGGAAGGAAATAATGGCTATACTTCCTCCGCCGTCAATGATCCCGGGGCGTCTGGCCACAATGAAGACGAACGCGACTGGGGGTGGATTGCAGTGGCTTGACGTGACCGGTTCTGAGAACAGTGGCGGCTATAGATCTTATCCGGCCTTTACCCTGGACGGAGCGCTGCAAACGCATAATTTCTACCTCAAGCTTACGGGCGATTCTCCTTATAAATGGGGCAAGTACTTGCTCGGGGCGCTTGGGCGCGGAGGAAAGGGACTGTATATGCTTGACGTGAGCGTCCACGACACGCCGAAGCTTATGTGGTACAGGGAAGCGGTTAGCGGGGATAAGCTCGTCCGTTCGAATGGCGGTCACTCTTACGTATACACGTCAGGCGATCTAGGAAGCGCCTCAAGTGCCGATGTCAAGGCAGAGAAGGCCTATTTAAATCTCGGATTCAACAGCCCGCGCACGGCAATGGGGGTCGCGCGCATGAAAGATACCAATAGCGAATACGATAATAAACAGGGCATGCGGAACTTCATAGCGCTTGCGGGCGGCGCTATGTCAGACGTGCCGCTTGACCTGACTAAAAATGGCGGCGAAGGCGCCACGCTCCTGATGATAGACCCGCAGGACGGCTCGATTCTCAAGGCGTTCGACGGCAGTTCTTTCGTTGATGGAAGCTGGAAGATAGGGTCATTCAAAGAGGGCCCCAGCCCAATTATGGGCATGATGGTTTCCGAACCGACTGTCTTCCGCTCAAAGGAGAATCCATATATGGCCGGAGGGCTTATCGCAGCCGACAACAGAGGGAATATATTCCGCGTCGATCTGGAGGACAGGGCATCAAGCCAGCCGCTTGATCCTGTAAACTGGCGCATTAACACAATCGCGACGCTTCAGACGATCACGGACAGCGCCGGCAGCTACGCCATACCGCATGGCCTCGTCGTCGGGATGCAGAGCGGTACGGATAATATGTGGATCGCGGGAGGCAACGCGGATATCAGCGTAAAGAAAAAGCCGCTTTCCGCAGACTCGGAAGGCATACTTAGGAACGAGAAGCAGATGATATTCTCATTCGTGACTAATCCTTCTCAGACGGGACCGTACGCAAGGGGGGATAATTTCCAGTCGCTCGATCCGGACGTGCCAGACGACATATTCTCGCTAGGCAACGGAAAATTCGGCTGGTATTTCGAGCTTGAGGAACCAGATCAGAATGCGCAGGATGATTTCCGGGAATACGTCGCGACAAAGCCGGTTTTCATAAACGGGACGCTCTTCGTCGCGACATTTTTACAGAAGAATAAGATCAATGTTGAAGCCCCCTCGCTTTGCGTAACTAATATCGAGAGGCAGTTCGACGGGGAAAGCCGGCTATACGCCGTTGATATCCGCACCGGAAAGCCGACGTTATGGAAAGCCGACGACGGAACAACGCCCGCAAAATATCTGACGTTCGAGCATATAAGGATAGTGAGCCTCACGGATCTCGCTAAGGGCGGGAAAGGCAAACTCATGGTGCGCTTCGAAATCCTAGGGTCTGGGCATAACTTGGAGCGCTTGATGGCAAGCAATCCGATCTTGAAAAGGATCCGTAACGGCACCGGTGGATATACTGATAGCCTTACGATCGATGAGCCGCTAGGCGGCAACGGCAAACGCAACTTACCGCCGGAGACGACCTTCATCAATTACTGGCTCGCGAAGTAAGGATTCTTATGTGAAAAAGGGGCGAACCTATGTGTTCGCCCCTTTTTCAGTGCGCGCCGCTTTTTTCAGAGGAAGAGAAAAGCAATTTTTATTGTATTACCCGAACGTCTCGTTCAGCGCTTTGCGGGCGATATCAAGGCCTTTTTCTATATCCTCGAGAGGGACGTTGAGCGCCGGGCGGAAGCGGACGGTGTGGGTGCCGCACGGCAGGATCAGCATCTTGCGCCGCGCGCACGAGGAGAGGAACTTCGCCCGGTTTTCCGGCGTGTCGATGTCAAACGCGCACATGAGCCCCTTGCCCCTGACGTTCGTGACTTTCCCGCTAAAGTCTGCCTCTATTTTCCTCAGCCCCTTCAAAAGCGCCGGCCCGGCTACGTTGCTCACGTAGTCCAGTATGTTGTCGTCACGGTATATCTCGAGATAGCGCGTCGCGCGCACCATATCCGACACGTTGCCTCCCCAGGTTGAGTTTATCCTGCTGCTTACGGAGAAACAGTTGTCCTTTACCTCATCGACCTTTGGCCCGGCCGCGATGCCGCATATCTGCGATTTCTTGCCGAACGAGAAGATATCCGGCTTGACGCCGTGATGCTGCCATGCCCACATTTTGCCCGTGATGCCCATCCCGCACTGTACCTCGTCGAAAATGAGCAGCATCTCGCATTCGTCGCAGATATCGCGGAGCGCCTGCAGGAATTCCGTCCTGAAATGATTGTCGCCGCCCTCTCCCTGAATCGTCTCTATAATGACGGCGCAGCAGCCGTCCGGATCCTTCATGACGGCATCCTTGATTTGCTTTATCGCCTGAGCCTCCAGCCACTCTATGATGCCGAGGTTCTTTTCCACAGGGAACACGATCTTCGGGTTTATGATTCTGGGCCAGCCGGGGAACTTGGCGAAACGCTGATACTTGTTCGGATCCGTCGTGTTCGTCACGGATAGCGTGTACCCGCTTCTGCCGTGAAACGCCTCGTTGAAGTGTATGACCTTCGTGCCTTTTTCGCCGGCTATGGCGCTGCCTTTGGTGAGCTTCCCTCTTTCAATGAGCTTGTTCACCTTCCAGTCCATGGCCACCTTGAACGAGTTCTCGACCGCGAGCGTCCCGTAGTCAATGAGGAAGAGGTGACTGAATCCTTCCGGCATGGCGATTTCTCCGAACGCTTTCACGAATCCCGCCATCTCCGTCGTGTAGATGTCCGAGTTGGCGACCTTGTTTATCGCCGCCCGGAATATCTTTTCCTTGAACTCGTCGTTCGCCAGCTTCGGATGGTTCATGCCGAAGGGAGCTGAGGCGAAGAACGTATAAAAATCGAGCCAGTCGTCTCCGGTCGCGGCGTCGATAACATGGCTGCCGTATGACTTCTCCATGTCTATCACAATGTCGTAGCCATCCCTTAGCATCAGTTTTTCAATGGTCTGGAAAACATCTTTTGGCGATACGTCGAACTCTGATCTCATTTTTTGCGTCCTCCCATGTGGTCGAGTCTCTTCTGTTTTTTTTGAAAGCCTGCGTGATGGTTACTATATCACAAATCGCAAAAAGGTGGAAAATCAACTTTTTTGTATATTGTTACGGGCCTTGTGCCCTAAAAACATGATAAACTATCAAGAGCGGCGGGCACCCGTTCCGCAAGGGAGGCGATGGAGGATAAGGCATTCATTTTTCAGCCGCGTTGGCGCGGCATTCCTTTTGCTTCTGCTGTTCACGTGCCAGCCTTCCTTAGCCGCGGATATCTCGTTGCCGGTAGTGGACAGGGAAGCCGCTGAGAAGGCTTTTTTGAAGGCCTGCGGGTATCTTTTGGAAAACAGATTCTGGGACTGCATGGATTCCCTGGACGACACGCTGAGGTACGATACGTATTTTGTCGACGCGTACTATGTCAGGAGCCTGGCTCTCCGAAAGATGGGGCGCTATGACGATGCCATACGCGCTATGTCGCTGTACCTTGAGGTGCGGTATGACGATTACCGCGCGCGGATGATCCTAGACAGCATGAAAAGCCAGAAAGCAACGCTCCAGAACGCCCTCTACCCCGCGGACATCCTGAGCGGCACTTACTTTGAAAAAAAACAGACGAGCGCTTTTTTCAACATCCCGCTGTATCACAAACTCTCGCTTTTCGGCATGAGAGGGCTGGGTAAGATAAGCGCGTCGGGAAGCACGATCTTCGTCTGCGACACTCTTGGCGGCGGCGTTTATTTTTCGGACCGCTCCGGGCCCGCGCGGATGGGGCGCGCTGATATCCCGGACCCTGTCGCTGTCGTCCCTCTTGCCCCTTCGGAATCACTGCTGTTCCAGAAGAGCGGAGACGTCCTCCGGGTGTTCCTGGATTCAAGGTCATGGCGCCTCACGAGCGAGGCGGCAGGCAGCCTTGATCCCGGCTCGAACATCTCAGACGCCGACGCGATAGACTCGACCCTTGTCGCCGTGGCCGACAGGACGGGACAGTCTCTTGGCTTTTACGCGCTGCCGTCGCTCGATCTTGTGAGGTCGTGGCGGCCTCCGGATGCCGGCGATTCACGGGTTTTCGAGCCTGTCGCGGTCGCGACGCGCGGCATATTTACCGCCGTGGCGGACAGGGGCAACGGAAAGGTTTACGTGCTTGATTCATACTCGCTTGAGGTAGAGGACTACTTTGACGCGGAGCTGCCGAGAGATCTGGCCTGGGGCTCGCAGGGAGAGCTTTTTGTCCTCTCGGAATCAGGGCGGCTTTATCGCAGGTTCCCAGTCGTCCCGGGCGATATCGAGCCTGATGTTGCCGCCGAAGGCATGAAAGACGCGTGGAGCGTCGCGTGGACCGGAAGCGGCCCCGTCGTGTCGGACATCAGCGGTAGGATATGGAATGAAGGCGTTATGTATCCAAAAACCTCCGGCGCGTTCGGCGCTCTTGACCTTTTCGATCCGTGGATCGAGGAAAGCGGGGGGGAGGGCGAGCCAAATACGCAGAATCTCGTGCTTCGCGCTTCCATGTCTTCCGTATTTCAGAGCTATATACAGGGACGTACGCCTGACATTCAGGTAGTATGGAGGGGCGAGTCGCGCCCGTCGTCCGCTAAGACTGTAAGCGCCCAGAGATCCGGCGAGGTTTTTTATTATTCGCTGGATCCTGCCGGCAGCATCGTTAACGACGAAGTGCGCCGCGCGTTCACGGTTTTGGATGTTTTAATGGATCTGGCCGCGTCGTCGCGCTCAGGGACGCCTCTGCCAGAGGTGCTGGTGCTGGACACGAGGATATCCGGATCGAACCAGGAACAGGAGCTGCTGTTTTGCCTCGCGTTTCAGAACGGCATACGCCTCGATCTTTGGGCCTTGCACCGTCCGGCTGCAGCGCTCATGGCGCACGTTTCTCAGGCTACGCTAGGGTTTACGTATTACTCACCGGCGCTTGGCAGCGTGTCTTCGGGAAACGCCACGGAGCTGATACTTAACGTGCCGCTTCCGCCGGACGTCACGACTTACGGCTATCCTTCCGATGCCACCCTGTCAGTGTTCTCGGCGATAGACATCATAAATTTTTTCGATTGGATACCGATCTGGCCCTCTATGCTTAAAAGGGTGCCTCAAGGCGGCGCGGACGCTGAAGCCCGGCCGGGAGACTGATCCGGCTCAGTTTAAAGCGGCTTGGCATGAAAAGTTTAGAAATTAACGGGAGGGGTACTGATGGACGCGCTTGCGGAACGCGCGCTCGCCGGCGACCAAAGGTCAATGGCGAGGCTGATTAGCCTGATAGAAAGAAGGGATTCCTGCTCTATAGATCTCATGAAGCAAATTTACCCTCATACCGGAAGGGCGCACACGATAGGGATTACCGGAAGCCCGGGCGCGGGGAAGAGCACGCTCGTTTCCAGGCTCATAGAGTCATTCAGGCAGACAGGCAGGACTGTCGGCGTGATCGCTGTCGACCCGTCAAGCCCCTTCAGCGGCGGCGCGGTTTTGGGCGACCGCCTGAGGATGCAGGATCACGCTCTGGACTCCGGCGTGTTCATCCGCAGCATGGGATCAAGGGGAAACCTAGGCGGCCTGAGCGGCGCCACGCACGAAGCGGCGCTCGTCCTTGACGCCTGCGGGTACGACATCGTGCTTATCGAGACATTGGGCGTGGGGCAGTCCGAAATAGACGTCATAAGGATAAGCGACACCGTGTGCCTCGTGCTTGTCCCTGGCGCCGGCGACGACGTTCAGGTGATGAAGGCCGGGATAATGGAGATCGCGGATATTTTCGTCGTGAACAAATCCGACCGCGACGGGGCGGAGAAGGTGGCGCTGGATGTCAAGGTGATGCTCGACTTAGTCTCGGGCCGCAAGTGGCGCCCGCCTGTTTCCCTCGCTTCAGCAAGGGATGGCGGAGGGATAGGCGAAATAATCGAAAACATCGCCCGCCACAGGAAGCATCTCGCGGAGTCCGAGGACGGCAAGTCCCGCAGGCTGTCGAAGATAAAAAACGAGGTCGAGGAGATATTGCGCCGCGACGTGTTCTCCCGCGTCGAAAAGGCCTGGAAGTTCGAGCAGGAGGAAGTCCTGGAGGATATAGACGGCAGGGCGGCGGATCCGTACACGGTCGCCGCGTCTTTGCTGGACAGGGTGATGAGGGAGCGCTAAATCAGCAAAAATTAAAAAATATAAAAATTACTGGAGGCAGAAATTATGAGATTGGCAATTGGTTCCGACCACGCCGGATTCGCCCTCAAAGAGGATCTTAAGGCGTTCGTGGAATCGCTTGGGCATGAGGTGACGGACGTCGGGGCGTTTTCTGGGGAGCAGCCGACGGATTACCCTGACTGGTCCCAAAAAGTAACCGATTTGGTAACCTCCGGCAAATCCGACAGGGGAATCCTCATTTGCGGCACCGGCATCGGGATGAGCATCGCCGCTAATAAAGTTCCGGGCATATACGCGGCGCTCTGTTCAAACGAGTACGCCGCAAAACTCAGCAGGCTGCATAACGGCTCGAACGTGCTCGTGCTGGGCAGCAGGACCACAGGCGCCGGCCTGGCAAAGGCGATAGCGGAAATCTGGCTCGTCACGGATGCCGAGGGCGGCAGGCATCTGGCCCGCAGACAGAAAGTAATGGATAAAGAGGCCGGATCGCATGTCGCCCCTCAAGGCGCCAAGGCGGGCGGGCGCGTCGTAGTGATGTCCCATCCCCTTATACAGCACAAGCTCTCCATAGTGCGCGACAAAAACACGACCGTGAAGGACTTCAGGGATCTCGTTCAGGAGATAGCAGGGCTGATGGTTTACGAGATATCGCGGAATCTTCCTCTGGAGGAAGTCGAGGTCGAGACGCCCATCTGCTGGACGAAAGGCTTTTCGCTTGCGGGGAAAAAACTCGCGGTTGTTCCGGTGCTGCGCGCCGGGCTCGGCATGGTGGAAGGCATACTGAGGCTCGTGCCGAACGCCAAGGTGGGCCACATCGGCCTTTACAGGGATCCCGAAAGCCTGAGGCCCGTTGATTACTACTGCAAGCTCCCGGGCGACATAGGCGAAAGGGACATTTTCATCATCGACCCTATGCTCGCGACCGGAGGCTCCGCGTCCGCGGCTATCGCGCATGTTAAGAAGGCCGGAGGGAAGAGGGTGTCGCTCGTCTCCCTCATATCGGCGCCGGAGGGCGTGAGCCGCGTGACGGGCGATCATCCCGAGGTCGACGTCTTCACGGCATCCATTGACGACTGCCTGAACGATCACGGCTATATCGTCCCTGGGCTGGGCGACGCCGGCGACAGGCTTTTTGGGACCAAGTAGGGCAAGTCTCGGCTCAGATGGCAATACTCTCGGCGGTACTGAATTTTCTGTGGGGGATTATCGCGACCCCTATATCCATTAAGCTGTCGCGCACGTTCCGCCTGATGGACATCCCAGGCGGCAGGAAACAGCATAGCGCCGTCACGCCGAGAGGCGCGGGCATCGTGCTATGGACGGGATATCTCCTGTGGGCTCTCGTGAACCCGAATCCCGGAGTCGAGGTTCCTTACGTCGCGACGGGCGCCACGATGGTCTTTCTGGTCGGGTACATGGACGACATGCACCCGCTCCCGCCGCTTCGGAGGCTCTTCGTGCATCTCGCGGCGGCGGCGTGGGTCATAATGCCTCTTTCCGTGCCGCCGCAGCAGAGAATCCTGCTCTCGCTCTGGGTAACGGGCTGCACGAGCGCTTACAACTTCGTGGACGGCATGGACGGGCTCGCGCTCTCCCTGGCGCTCATGACATCTTATCTCGCTTATCTTGGCGGCAACCCGTACACGTGGCTTCCGTTCTGCGGGCTCGTGTCCGGCGTCCTGCTGTGGAATTTCCCGTCGGCCAGGACGTTCCTCGGAGACGGCGGCGCCACGCTCTTGGGGTACGTCTGCTCGTCCCACCTCGCGTGGGATCTGTTCCCCAGGTTCTTTAGAATGAACATAGCCGTGATGGCGGCCGTTCTGCTTCTGATAGGAGGAACGCCGGTCGTGGACACGCTTTGCGCCATGATACGCCGGATGTGGAACAAAAAATCGCCGTTTTATCCCGACAGGGGCCACATCCATCACATCCTGCTCGACCACATGCTCCCCACGTGGCAGGTGCTTTCGCTTCTCGTCATCACGCACGGCATATTGGTCGGGGCAGGCTACCGTCTGCTGACGGAACTGCAGTGATGGCAGGGGAAACGGCTGTGCTGAACAAAACGAAAAAAATCGACGTCGTCATAGGCACGCGCCCGGAAGCGATAAAAATGGCCCCTGTCATACTTGAGCTGCGTCGCCGGGAGTCCTTTGCAGTGCGCGTCATAGCGACAGGCCAGCATACGGACATGCTGCGCCAGGCGCTCGGCTACTTCTCGCTCGCGCCAGACGCCGATCTTGGGATAATGAAGGACCGGCAGACACTGGATCATATCACGTCGAGCGTCCTATTGGGCGTGGGCGGGCTTTTTGACGGCGACCCGCCGGACGCGGCGCTCGTACACGGCGACACTTCAACGACTTTCGCGTCGGCGCTCGCGGCTTTTTACAGGCGCATACCGATAGGCCATGTCGAGGCGGGGCTTCGCAGCTTCGACATGAGCCGCCCGTTTCCTGAGGAAATGAACCGCGTGTTCGCGGACCGTCTGGCGACATGGCACTTCGCCCCCACGGAGCTGTCGCGGGAAAACCTCCTGCGCGAGGGCGCCCGAAACGGCAGGATATACGTCACGGGCAATACCGTGGTGGATGCCCTTCACGCGACGCTGGAGAGGCTTGCGGGGAGCGTGCCTGACGCCGATTTCGCGCGGAAGCTCTCCGGGCGCGCTTTCATCCTGCTGACGGCCCACAGGCGCGAGTCCTGGGGAGAGCCGCTCGGGCGGATCTGCCGCTCGCTGCTGGAGGTGCTGGAGCGCCATCCGGGCCTCATGGCGCTTGTCCCCATGCATAAAAACCCGGCGGTGCGCGAGGTCATGAGGGGTTTTTTTGAGAAAAACGAGAGAATAATCCTCTCCGATCCGCTCGATTATCCCGATTTCGTGTGGGCTATGAATAGCTGCGCCCTTATCATGAGCGACAGCGGAGGGGTTCAGGAAGAGGCGACGACCCTCAGGAAACCGGCGCTGATATTGCGCGACGTGACGGAGCGCCCGGAGGCCGTGGAGCAAGGCAGCTGCGTCCTCGTGGGGACGGACGGGCCCCGCGTCGTCAGTGAAGCGTCCGCGATCCTTGCCGGTGGCCGCGCCTGCCGGATGCTTATGGAGCGCTGCTCGCGCAACCCGTTCGGCGACGGCCTCGCGTCGTCCAGAATCGCGGACGCTCTTTTATAAACCCGGATCGGGGCTTCATCCCTGTTTTTGATTTTCAGATTTTGAGTTATTATAGGTTTCGTATTTTGACTGGAGCTGAATGCGATTGATAAGCGATAGGATGTTGATAAGAGGAGGAAAGCCCCTCTCGGGCCTGGTCAGTGCGCAGGGCGCCAAAAACGCGGCGCTTCCCGCGATGGCCGCTTCACTGCTCCTGAGGGGCCGCAGGCTGAAGCTGTCGAGGGTGCCCGATCTCCAGGACATTCACACGATGGCTGGCCTGCTGCGCCACCTCGGGGCGGAAATCGAGTTCAGCGGCGGGATCATGACGATAGATGTCCCGGAGGATCTCAAATGGGAGACTCCGTCCGACCTGGTAAGGCAGATGAGGGCGTCGTCGCTCGTTTTAGGCCCGCTCGTGGCGCGGTGCGGAAGGGCCGTCCTTCCGCTGCCGGGAGGCTGCGCGATAGGAAGCCGGCCCATAGATTTTCACTTAAAGGCCCTTTCGCGCATGGGGGCTGAGATAGACCTGGAGCAGGGCTCCGTTCACGCGAGGACGGGCGGCCTGTCCGCCGCGAGAATAAGCTTTGACTTTCCTTCCGTCGGGGCGACGGAAAATATCATGATGACCGCCGCGCTGACAGAAGGAGAGACTGCCATAGAGAACGCGGCCAGGGAGCCGGAAATAGTGAACCTGGCCGACGTCCTCCGCGCGATGGGCGCGTCTATAGAGGGCGACGGCACCGGCACGATCCTCGTGAGGGGATCCAGGGATTTAGGCGATGCCGAAGCAACGATAATCCCTGACCGGATAGAGGCCAGCACGTACCTTCTGGCGGGCGTGATAACGCGGGGCAGGGTTCAGGTCGGCGGAATCGATCCGGGGCATATCGCCGCGCTGACGGCCAAGCTTGAGGAAGCAGGCGTGCCTCTCGACATAGGGCCCGAGGCCGTTTCGGCGGCCAGAGAGGGCCTGTGCTGGAACGGGGTCACTATAAAAACGCTCCCATATCCCGGATTTCCTACCGACATGCAGCCGCAGATCATGGCGGCTTTATGCCTGGCCGAAGGGACGAGCGTCATACATGAGAGCGTCTTCGATTCCCGCTACATGCACGTGGGGGAGTTCCGGAGAATGGGCTGCAAGATCGACATACAGGGCAATACGGCCGTGATTGCCGGCGTGCCGCGGGTATCCGGCGCCGAAGTGCACGCGTCCGACCTCCGCGCCGGCGCGGCGCTCATACTGCTGGGCCTGGCCGCCGAGGGCGAGACGGTCGTCTGCGAGCTGAAGCATGTCTGGAGGGGCTATGAGATGCTTATGGACAAGATGAGGTCGCTTGGGGCCGATATAGAGCTGCTGCCCTGCGACGGGCCTGAGGGCGCATTGGATGAGGCAGGGGGTTAACCCGGCGCTGGAAAGCATTAGGGTATTTGCGTTCGTTGGCGCCGCCGGAACCGGAAAGAGCCAGCGGGCTCAGTTCGTCGCGGACTACCTCGACGCGGACTACATAATTGACGACGGCCTCGTGATCCGCAAGACGACGATCGTGGCCGGCAAGAGCGCTAAGACCGAACGCAACCAGATACGGGCTATAAGGCGCGCCATGTTCGACTATGACGAGCATAGGGCGGCGGTGATGGAGTTTTTCAGGCGATCCGCGCCCTGCTCGGTAATGATCATAGCCACGTCGGACGGGATGGCCGAGAGGATAATAAGGCGCCTTGAGCTGCCGATGCCGGACAGGATCGTCCACATAGAGGAAGTGGCGACGTCGGAGGAGATATCGCGCGCCCGCAAGGAGAGAAGCTCCAAGGGGCAGCACGTCATCCCCGTGTCTCATGTGCTCGTGCGGAAAAATTTTGCCGGCAAGCTTGTGGGGCGCCTCCGCGTCCTTTGGCGTGCCAAGGCCCCTTATGAGGGGGAAAAGACGATAGTCCGCCCGCCATTCAGCTTTTACGGCGAAGTTCACATAGAGCCGGACGCGATAGAGCAGCTATGCGGGCATATAGCGTCGCGGGTCGGGCAGGTGCCGAGAGTCGCCGCCACGAGGGTATTCACGC
>JAIROA010000016.1 GCA_031257775.1 Synergistaceae bacterium | reverse complement strand
CTTTATGGACGGCTTTAGCGCTACCTCCGCCATTAGATCCAGCGGATTTCAGGGCGCTGACTCTGTCCCTATTATTGCCCTGACGGCCAACGCGTTCCAGGATGATATTGACAAGGCACATGCGGTTGGACTGAATGACCATCTCAGTAAGCCTATTGATATTGACAAGGTATTCGCTATGATGGGCAAATACCTTTTATAGACTCGTCTTTAGCGAATTGGGCGAACGAAATGCTGAATGAAATTGGCGTTGATGGATGTCCATAAACACAGAATCTAACCGTTCTGGCGGCAATTCCTCCAGTCGGGCGATTTAGGGCTTCCAGTCAGGGCTCAGCGGCACACAACATCAATCTAAGGAGGCACCGCAAATGAGTGATTTTCTTGATCTTGCCGCAAGGCGGCAAAGCTGCAGGAGTTTTTCGGGCATCCGCGTCGAGCGCGAAAAGCTGACTAAGTGCGTGGAAGCGGCAAGGCTCGCGCCGTCCGGCTGCAACGGACAGCCCTGGAGCTTCGTCGTGGTTGACGATCCCCAGAAGGTCGCGGAGGTCGCGAAATGCGCCCAGCCGCTTAACATCAACGCTTTCACCGATAAAGCGGGGGCGTTCATAATCGTGTTGGAAGAACATGCCGTATTGATGCCGATGCTTCGCAAAATGCTCGACAGCCAGACTTTCGCGAAGGGTGACATCGGCGGGGCCGTCATCTCGATATGCCTTGAAGCCGCCGACCTCGGAGTCGGAAGTTGCATAATCGGCCTCTACGACAGGGAGACGCTCTGCAATATTCTCGGCCTGCCGCAAGAACAGCGTTTCGGAGCGCTGATAGCTCTCGGCTACGCGGCAGACGATGCCATCCGCCCGAAGACGAGAAAAGGCCTCTCCGAAATCGTGAAGTACGTTTAACTTCACACCGAATAGCGCAACGCAATGTTGCGCCCAACGCGAAGCGTTGAGTTTTTTTCCAAATCAACTCGTCTGTTATGAGTTGATTTGGAATTAGAATTATTGGAAAGAACTCCTGACAGCCGGATAAATCCAAGTAAAATGCCCCGATCCTGGGCTATGGGCTGGGCAGAAGTTATTTGTCCGCGGCGCTTTCCTAAACTATGAGCGGCGCGATTTTGCCGTTTTTTTCCTCGTTAAGATATCTGTCGCATGAGACTGCGGCGTTTCTTCCCTCGACGATCGCCCACACTACTAAAGACGGCCCCCTGCGCATGTCGCCGGCGGCAAAGACCGTCGGCAGGCTGCTCTTGTAATCCGTGTCATTGGCGGCGACGCATCCGCCGGGGCTGGCTTCGATCTGGAGCTGATCTATCAGCGACCTCTCAGGCCCGGTGAATCCCATCGCGGTTATCACCATGTCAGCCGGCAGTTCCATCTCCGTCCCTTCAATCGGTTTCGGCGCGATGCGCCCTCCGCTCGGGATCCACTCCACATTCACAGTCACGACTGACGTGACCTTGCCCCCTGTACCCTTTATCTCGCGCACTGTGGCAAGATATCGCCTAGGATCCTCGCCGAAGAGCGCCATCGCCTCCTCGATCCCGTAATCGGTCTTCCTCACTTTAGGCCATAGAGGCCAGGGATTGTCTTCCGTGCGGGACTCAGGAAGGGCGGGCAGGATTTCCAGCTGAAGGACCCCGCGCGCTCCCTGCCTTATGGCGGTGGCCACGCAGTCGGTGCCCGTGTCGCCGCCGCCTACCACTATGACATTTTTCCCACTGGCATCGATGAGGGACTCGTCCCTCGAAGCGTTTCCGAGCAATCGTTTCGTGGAGGCCGAGAGATATTTCACGGCTGTGTAAACTCCCCGCAGAGCAGCGCCATCGACGCTGAGTTTCCGCTCGTTAGCCGTCCCGCAGCACAGCACGGCCGCGTCGAACTCTCCGAGGAGCGTTATGACGGGCATATCCAGCCCGACCTCGGTGTTTAAAACGAACTCGATGTTCTCCTCGGTCATTATCCTGACCCTCTCGCTGACGATGGATTTTTCAAGCTTCATGTTGGGTATGCCGTAAGTGAGAAGCCCCCCGGGGCGATCCGCCCGCTCGAAGACAGTGACGTCGTTGCCAAGACGATTCAGCATGTCGGCGCAGGCGAGCCCTGCCGGGCCTGAGCCGACCACCGCGACTTTGTGCCCTGTGCGCGATCTCGGCAAGCGGGGACGTATACTCCCGCCTTCGAGCATGTAGTCGGACACGTATCTTTCTATGTCTTTCACCGTTACCGGAAGTTCGTGCTCGCCCAGAGTGCATGAGCCTTCGCAAAGGGCCGGGCAGACGCGCGATGTAAATTCCGGGAATGGATTGATTCCCGTCATGCGCCCGTACGCGCCCTTAACGTCTCCGTTATAGACCAGGTCGTTTATCTCCGGTATCAGGTTACCAAGAGGGCAGCCTACAGTTCCGCCCGGCAAGGCAATGCCGGCATGGCAGAACGGAATGCCGCAATCCATGCAGCGCGCGCTCTGACGCGTGATTGTCTCAGCATCCGCAGGCAACGCGAAGTCAAAGTAGTCCCTTACTCTCTCCTCAATCGGCCTGTGCGCGGCATTTACTCTTTCATACTCCATAAAACCGGTCGGTTTTCCCATAGCCCCTAATCCTTTCTCTCTTCCGATTTGCCCCGCTGAACCTCGTTGAAGGCGTAAAGAGGGACATCTTCCTCTGGTATTCCCTTATCCCTGGCCCTTTTCATGGCATCGAGCGCCTCCTGATAGGCGTCGGGGATGATCTTGACGAACGACTCGGAGCTTTTTTCAAAATCCTTCAATATGGATTCCGCTATAGCGCTGCCCGTATATTCGAAATGGCGTTCCAGCATTCTTTTCAAGACCTCCTTATCCTCCTTTCCGGGCACATTCAGGCTGGCAAGGCCCTCATTGCAGTTGCCCCGCAGTTTATCGAAGGGGTCATACACGTAAACGGCGCCTCCGGACATTCCGGCCCCGAAATTTTTGCCGGTGGGGCCAAGTATCACGACGGCGCCGCTCGTCATGTACTCGCATCCGTGATCGCCCACTCCCTCGACGACGGCCTCTGCCCCGCTGTTGCGGACGCAAAAACGCTCCCCCGCCACTCCCGCGATGTATGCTTCGCCCGACGTCGCTCCGTAAAGCGCGACGTTGCCTATGATGACGTTTTCGCCGATTTCCGGCTTCCATCCCTCCGGCGGCGCTATTATTATTTTCCCTCCAGACAGACCTTTCCCCACGTGATCATTGGCCTGCCCGCGTAGCTCAAGGGTGACGCCGTGGGCCAGGAACGCTCCGAAACTCTGTCCGGCGCAGCCATCAAAGACGATTTTCACCGAATCGTCCGGCAGGCCCGCTATCCCGTGCCGCCGCGCTATCTCTCCAGACAGCATCGCGCCGACCGTACGGTCCGTATTGTCTATGGCAAATCGCGAGGAAACGCGCTCGCCGCGCTCAAGACGGGGCATACAGAGGGGGATGAGGGTATTCCTGTCCAGCGACTTCTTCAGCATATGTTCCTGCGGGAAGTGGAAATAGCGGTCCTCTTTCCTGTCTATCGACGACGGCTGCGAGAGGAGCCCTGAAAAATCCAAAGTCCGCGCTTTTTCGTTGTTTATCTTGTATTTGACCCTAAGAAGCTCCACGTGCCCTATCAGCTCGTTAAACGTCCTCGCCCCGATCATCGCCATCCACTCGCGAACCTCCATGGCGAGGAACCGCATGAAATTTTCGACATGTTCCGGCTTGCCCTGGAATTTTTTGCGAAGCGCCGGGTTCTGCGTCGCGATGCCCACCGGGCAGGTATCTAGGTTGCAAACCCTCATCATGTCGCAGCCGAGCGCCACCAGAACCGAGGACGCGAACCCGAACTCCTCCGATCCCAAAAGAGCGGCGATCACGATGTCGCGCCCCGTCAGCAGCTTTCCGTCAGTCTCGAGCGTGACGCGGTTCCTGAAATTATTCAACAGGAGGGTCTGATGCGCATCCGCAAGGCCAAGTTCCCACGGAAGGCCCGCGTGCCGGATGCTTCCCCGGGATGCCGCTCCCGTCCCGCCGTCGTATCCGCTTATGGTGATGACGTCGGCGAGCCCCTTCGCAACGCCGACGGCGACCGTCCCTACGCCGGCTTCCGATGCCAGCTTCACGCTGATCCTCGCGCGCCTGTTGGCGTTTTTCAGGTCATGGATGAGCTGCGCCAAGTCCTCTATCGAATATATGTCATGATGAGGCGGCGGGGAAATGAGCGGCACGCCGGGAGTGGAGTTTCTGGCCCTGGCCACCCACGGATACACCTTCGTGCCGGGAAGGTGGCCGCCCTCCCCAGGTTTCGCGCCCTGGGCCATCTTGATCTGAATCTCATCGGCGTTGTTCAGGTACGATATCGTCACGCCGAAACGGGCGGACGCGACCTGCTTTATGGCGCTCGACGTATTTAGCCCGTCCTCCCTCGGCACCCATCGTTCCGGGATTTCGCCTCCCTCGCCGCTGTTGCTCTTCCCGTGAAGGCGGTTCATGGCTATCGCGAGGCACTCGTGCGCCTCCGGGCTGATGGATCCGTAGGACATGGCCCCGGTCTTGAAACGCCTCATTATGTTCTCAACGGGCTCCACCGAGCCGAGCGAAATCGGCTTCCCTCTAGCGGCTATGTTGAGCAGGCTCCTTATGTTCTTGAGGTAATCGGTCCGCCTTGAGACGATGGCCGAAAATTTCTTGAACAGGCCGTAATCGCCGGTCCGGCATGCCTGCCGGAGGTAGTATACGCTCTCAGGGTTGAAGAGGTGATGTTCCCCGCCGTGACGCCATTTCATCTCCCCTCCGGGATCGAGCGGCCCGCCAGCCATGATGGAGCTGAAGGCGCTCTCATGCCTGGAACGGCTCTCGTTTTCTATCTCTTTCAGCGTAATGCCGCCTATCCTGGTTACGGTGCCTGAGAAATACTCGCTGACGACCTGCTCGCTCACGCCTAGCGCCTCGAATATCTGAGCGCCCTGATAGCTGCGGACCGTCGATATCCCCATCTTGGAGATGACTTTTATGATCCCTTTGGTAAGCGCCTTCATGTAGCTCGATACGGCCTCCTCCTCGCAGACATTGATCGCGCCGCGCGAGGCCATATCGCGGATTATCCTGTATGCCAGAAACGGATTCACCGCATCGGCGCCGTAGCCTACGAGCGCGGCCAGATGATGAACCTCGCGCGGCTCGCCGCTCTCGACGATGATGCTTGCCCTCGTGCGCATCTTCTTGCGTATGAGATGATGATGAAGCCCTCCAGCCGCGAGCAGCGCCGGCACTGGCACCCGGTTCTCCCCCGCGCCCCTGTCGGACAGTATTATCAGATTGTATCCGTCCTGAACCGCGATATCGGCAGCCAGCATGATATTGTCCAGCGATTTTTTGAGGCCGTCGGACAATTTGCTGTTGAAAAGCATTGGCAGGGTGATAGCTTTGAAACCACGCTCCCCGACATTTCGAAGTTTTAAGAGCTCCTCGTCTGAGATGACCGGCGTATCGTGGCGGATCATGCGGCAGTTCTCAGGCCCGGGCGACAGCAGGTTGCCCTCGCTGCCGAACTGCACGCCTGACGACGTGACGTTAGCCTCGCGGAGCGCGTCGAGCGGCGGGTTCGTCACCTGCGCGAACATCTGCTTGAAGTAGCTGTAAAGCAGCTGGGGGCGCTCCGACAGCACCGCGAGAGGAATGTCGGTGCCCATAGAGGATATAGGCTCGTCTGAATTTTCGGCCATCGGCTTGAGGATGAGATTCAAATCTTCCCACGTATATCCGAATATTTTCTCCGCCTCCAGAAGGGCACAAGGCGCCAGACCCGCGTTCTCAGTGGACGCGAACAGCGACTCTAGCCCTATGAGGTCCTTCATCAGCGCCTGCTCGTAGGGCGAAAGCCTGCCCGACCGGCGCTTTTCGCTCATTAAATCGCGCCACCTCGTGCCCGGCCCCTGCTTCGACGGCAGACGCTCCAGCTCAAGCACGTTTTCATCCACCCATTTTTTGAACGGCGCTCCGGAAGCCACTGATGCCTTGATTTCCTGATCCTCTATTATCCGCCCTAGGCCGGTATCTATGAGAAGCATCCTGCCGGGGCGGAGCCTGTCCTTGCAGACTATCTCTGAATCCGGCACAGGCAGCACGCCGGCCTCGCTCGATAAAATGAGCGTGTCATTTTTAGTCACCCAATACCTTGAAGGGCGGAGCCCGTTTCTGTCAAGCCTCGCCCCCGCTATGACGCCGTCCGTGAACGCTATGGCGGCAGGGCCGTCCCACGGCTCCATAAGGCAGCCCGCGTATTCGTAAAAAGCTTTCCTGTCCGGATCCATCGAGCAGTCCTTCTCCCACGGCTCCGGTATCGCCATCATCAGCGCATACGGCAGGCTGTAGCCCGCGTTTATCATAAAAGTCAGAAAATCGTCGAGCATGGCCGAATCGCTTCCGTCCTCGTTTATGATGGGCAGTATCTTATCGTAGTCATCCCCATACTTTTCGGATTTCATTATCGATTCGCGCGCCTTGATCCAATTGACGTTGCCCCGGATAGTGTTTATCTCGCCGTTATGGATGATATGCCTTATCGGGTGTGCCCGCTCCCAGCTCGGGAACGTGTTGGTGGAGTACCGGGAATGCACGAGCGCTATCGCGCTCTCCACGTCCTCATCCCGGAGATCTATGTAGAACGCGTCCATCTGCCTTGGAATCAGCATCCCTTTGTAGACGATCGTCCTCGACGATATGCTCGCCAGGTAAAAATAAGGATCGGACTCCATGTACTTGACGTTTCTTATCTGCGCCAGGGCCAGTTTTGAGACGACGTAGAGCTTCCGCTCGAAATCCTCCCTCAGCATCCCTTCCGGCCGCCTGATGAAGGCCTGCATGATGGCCGGGCAGACATCGCGCGCCAGTCTGCCGACCGCGGCAGGATATGTGGGCACATCGCGCACGCCTATCGTTTCCATTCCCTCAGCGGAGACAATGCCCTCGAATATCGAGAGCGTCCTTTCGCGCCGCGGCCCGTCCGGCGACGCGAACATCATGGCGACTCCGTATCCGCCCTCGCCGGGCAGATCGATCCCCCTTTCAGCGCAGTCGCGTTTCAGGAAGCGATGGGGAATTTGCAGCAATATTCCAGCGCCGTCCCCCACGTCCGGATCGGCGGCGACTCCAGCCCTGTGAGTGAGATTGATCAGCGCCTTCAGCGCGTCCCTGACCAGGACATGGGATTTCGAGCCTTTTATGTTCACTATCATACCTATTCCGCAGGCATCATGCTCAAATTTAGGATCATATAAACCATTTTTGACGGATTGGCGATGATTTTTCCCTCTCATATCATCAAGTCCTTTCAAGATAAATTTTTCTATAATTCGGAAAATTCAAAATAAAATATCGGCAAAGTTTATCACACAATTCGAGTTTATTTCAAGCATAAATAGTAAAATATAATGTATACATGATTGTGAGAATTTACGACCGATCGGGATTTATTTCAGCCTACTGTCGTTGACAATTTGCGTTGATTACAGAAAATGGAAATGGGGTCAGAAATATCTTTAGTAGTTTTTTCGACTCAAAGATGCTTATTAAGCGCTATTAACACTGTTATGTTGCTCTTAATTCATTGTTATGTTGTATGATGCATTGAGATTCATTTTTGCCATTTTCCGCCCGGCACGTCGAAGCGGAACAAAGTAGAGCATCGCCTATTTGATAGGTTCAACCATCACTTTGTCGCACACCCAAACGCAAACGGCGCGTTTAGCCGCGATAATGCCGGCATTATCGCGCCGTGCCGGAATATCATTCGAAGATTACATCGACATATTCGGATGTGGCCGCGGCAAGCATTGCGGGATACAGGGGCCTGAAGCTCATAGTGTCCCCAGGTTTGTAGCCGCCCTCGGAATGGCTCATCGAATCAGCCTCGGTCACGTCCGCTATCAGGTGATCGCTTGATGCCGTCACTATGCGCACGCCGCTGTCGAGAGGGATAATTCTGTCGACGTTGACATCCTGACGCCCTATGCCGAGCAGGGCGCGCTTTCTCATGCCTTTGTCTACGAACGAGGGCTTCTCACCGAACGCCATCATTCCTATCTCGCCGCTCGGCACGCTCGGCTTGCGCTTGCACTCCACAACTTCGGCTATGATAGCAAGTGCGTCGCGCTCCAGATACGGTATCTCGCGGCCGGATGCCGTGTCCATCCCCAGCAGGATGCCCTCGCACACGCGTATCTGGTTGACCTGGCGCGGCATAAGCCCTTCCTCGATGATTTTGAGGCAGCACGTGCCGCCGACGCTGATCACCGGCAGCTCGCAGCCAAGCGAGTCCTGCAGCATGTCTCTGTACGAGACAAGCCGCTCAAGGTTATCGCGTGACGGCAGAAGGCCTGACGCGCAGGCAAAGTTCGTCGCCACTCCCGCTATCTCGACCCCGCCCTCAAGCGCGCTGAAATAATCGGCGGCATGCGACAGCTCCAGCGGCCAGAAGCCCTCGCGCAGGTCCCCCACGTCCATCATCAGCAAAACCTGACGGGTCACTCCCCGGCGCGCGCATATCGCGTCTAGGCTTCTTATGATCTCTGGCTCCGACTGCAGCGAGACGTCGCAGACGCGAGACAGGCTTTCCAGCTCCGAGCGCATTGCTATCCTCATGAGCTGGCGCGGCAGGCCGAGCCCCGACTCCGATATTTTTTCGAGGTTGCGCAGTCTGCTGTCGGCTACGCCCTTGAACCCTCCTTCCGCATATAAGGCGGCCAGCCTCGGGTCGCCCGCGAGGCCTTTCGTGACGCCCCATACGTCTATGCCGGATCTGCCGCACATGTCCGCTACAGTCTGCGCGTTCCTGCGCACCTTGTCCCTGTTTATTACCATAACCGGATATCTCATTCCGCATCCCGCCATTCATTTTCACATCGCCGGGCCTGAGGATCTGGCCTGCGGCATGGATTCATTCGCCACCACAATAATCAGCCCTGCACTTTTTTATTGCCGCGTCCAGCCCGTCCGCCCAAAGATCAAATCCTCCGTGTGAGGCTATCAGCTTCATCACGATGTCGTTCATGCCGCCAGACGTCCGTTCCTCCACAAGGCGCGGCAGGCGATCCGAGAGGTTGCCCGATATCTGGCTCAGCATGGCTTCAAAGTACGATATCGTGTAATCGAGCGATTTGCCCTGCGGAAGCCCGTTTTCCTCTCCCCACTCGGCGACGGTCTTTATGATCGTGTAAGTAGCGTTAGTGACGGACGTTATCGCGTTCGTCAGTTCTACCTGGCATTCCTCGTCCATTACGATAACGTGGCCTAAATGGCTGAAGAACTCCTTTACGCCGTCATCGGAGGGATACAGCGTTATCGGGCCGGTCCTGAGCGATATGAATGGCATCGGCACCATCCTGAACAGCCTTACGGCCGGAGAAATCCATGACCTCACCGCGCTGAGGCGTTTCGTCGCCAGCACGCTTATAACCGTATGATCGGAGCTGAACCTGAGTTCACGGACGACGGATTCCGCCACGGGAGGTATTACGGATATCACAACCCAGTCAGAAGTGTCCAGGACTTCCTGGTTTGAGCGCGCCACGGCAACATTTTCATACCTGGAAGCCAGTTCAGAGGCCCTATCCGCGTTGCGCGGCGAGACTGCGACGCGCGTCCGGGAGAGTTCGGGCGATCCCTTTATGCCATGTATCATCGAAGAGGCCAGCACACCAGTTCCGATAAATCCAATAGTTTTCACGTTCATTCGGCAATCCGCCTTGATTTATGTCATGTATTACCAAACAAGCACCGGAAGCATCCGCAAAGCCCCAGCGATCGCTTAGGTTAGGTTCAGGAAATTTACCCAGCCTGAAAAGTTTACACTGTGAAATAAATATATTCAAGGGCCGCAAGGATCACTTACAGGAATGCCATGCGGAATTTATCGTTGCGCGCGAGGCGAAGCGTTATGGAAATATCGTGTACGGAAAAAGCCGGTAATTTACCCGGCGCTAACTTTTGCTGTTTGATTCTTCTATGCAGACCTGGGTTCGATTCTCCTTTTGGTTTCCACCCCGTAAAGCTCCGCTACGTCCCTGTCCAGTATTACGCCCTGCCCACGCAGGGACAGCACTTTTTCCTCGACTTCCCTGAAACTGATTATTTCGCCCGCTTCCGTCATATTCATCCCCTCTTTGACTTCCCCCTATGTGCCCTCCTTGGCGCTCTCTATCGCCGCGCTGATCACGTCGGCGGGCGTGCAGATCAAACTGAGTCTGGGTCGACATCTGCCTTTTTCAGTATGGCGCATCCCAGGCCATAAGAAAGGTCTTTGCCTTTGTGGTTTGGCACTATTATAGCACTTTAATAAAAGAACGCTAAGCTACAAATATTCATAAATGGCATCGGCGATATTGGAAAACCGCTGTAAGTTATCTTTCAGCCAGCGTTTCATGTTTGCCCATACTTTCTC
>JAIROA010000095.1 GCA_031257775.1 Synergistaceae bacterium | reverse complement strand
GGCGTCAGCCCGCACCCCGGGAACATCTGCAAGGCGAACCGGATCGACCGCTCCTTCCCCTCGCCCGGCGTGCCGGCAAGGACTTTCTTTACCCACACGGACGGCCTGACAGTCCTGTACGGCACGTCGAGAGCGCCTAAGACGCCTTCCCATATCCCAAAGCCCCTGCCTGTGGAAAACGTGCTCGTTACCCCCTGGCCCGGCATCGCCTGAGCCTGTTCGAGCGTGACGACGGCGACGCCAAGGAGGGACATGTGCCGGATCACGGCGGCCATCTCAGAGATGTTATACAAGCCCCCGGCAACCGGCGTGTCCGTGACCTCTATCACTTCGAGCGTCTGCGCGTTGACCGCCGCTATAGCGCCCTTAATGCCTGGATCAACGCCTATCGATACCTGCATCACGCCGCCCTCCATCTGTCGCTGAGCCAGTCCGGCATACTCGCCCCCGGCGACAGCTGCCGGTATGCCCCGAGGAAGCGCGTTTGCGCCTGATAGCGGAGTATGCCAACATTGTTGTCAACCAGGTCTATTATGAGCGGCTGCCGCTTGCCGTCCAGAGCCCTCAATACGCGCCCCGCCCGCTGTATCGTCCTGCCCTCGCTCTTCTGCGGCGTCATCAGGATCAGCGCGTCCAGTATCGGCGCGTCGAGACCTTCGTCCGCCAGCTGGGTCGCGAACAGTATCCGCGCGTCGCCGGACGCAATGCGCCGTATGCCCTCGCCCCGCTCTTTCTTCCGGGTGCCGACTACCAAGGCCGCCGCCCCTGGCCTGGAATGGCTTAACGCCCGGTAAAGCGTTTCGCAGTGTTCTACCCGTTGCGAGAGCGCCAGTATCCGCCGCCCGTCGTCCAGCAATTGGCAGATTATCCGGTAGATCAATTCATTGCGGCCTGAGTCATGGATGAGCGCCGTTATCATGTCCGTCCAGTCGTCGTCGTACCAGTACCCGAACGAGGTCTTTACAAACTCGATGCGCGGGATTGTGAGCACGTCGGCCGCCCTCAGCTCGCCGCCAAAGGTGAGATCAGTCTTTGGCAAGACAAGCCGCTTGTCTGCTATGGCCACAGGCGTATTGTTCTCTTTCGCCAAGGAAAGGAGCCGCCCGGCGTACCCGCGCGGGAGTATCAATGTCCCCCCTGGCCCGGGGCAGCACAGGGACAGTTCCGGCACCGTGCCGCCAAGCCACTTTCCAAGCCTTTCCCGCTTCGCGTACTCGGGGTTAGGCACGGTCAGTTCACGGTATGCAGTCCGGGCCAGGGGCTCCGGGATGCCCTCGATGTAAAGGTTGTCGCTGATGGTGATTTTCATTCTATAAACCTCCTCTCAATTTCTCTAGAAAAAACCAGATATCTTTTAATTACAGATATCTTTTTCTCTTCTTCATATTCCATAAAAGCTTGTCGTTGCTGGATTATTCATAGCTTTTCAAACTCTCGCATAACTCTCACAATCCCATGACGGTTAATTTGTTTCTCTATACAGGGGGGGTATACATTGTGAGAGTTCTGTAAAACCGCTTAGCTCTAGGCCGAAACTCTCACATCCCCTATGTGAGAGTTTTGCGGAAGTTAAGTTTTTTTCTCAACTCTCACATAACTCTCACATATGCATTGTGATAGTTGGTTATAGATAGAATCTATGTTTAACTAACTCTCACAATGATTTCCCCCCTACTATAGGGAAAACTCCAAAAAAGAGGTTTCCTGCGTAATTGCCATTGTGAGAGTTTCACAAGAAAATGTTTCACATTTCTTCATTGGCGTCATGCCCCTTCCTCGCGTATCTAAGCTTATTGGTCTTCTGGCCGTTGTCGACGATCATTCCGCGCTCCTGCATCTCATGAAGCATGTTTTCAATCGACCTGACGCTTGCCTCGCCGGCGACTAGATCAATAGCTTCTTGCTTTGAGAACCACTGCCCAACGTCAAAGGACGCCTCTATAAGCTCCACAACTTTACTTCCCTTTGTTGTGCCCATTTCAGGATTCAAGAAAACCTTCATGCTGGTGCGGTGGCCGTCCCCGTCAAGGCTGTCTTCATCGACGACGCGGAAGGCAAACGGGAAAGGGTAGCGGTTCCGCGATCTCGTGCATTTCACATAGATTGCCTCTTCCCCGTCCGCCATGACGCTTTTCTTCATCGTGAGTATCAAGTGAGCAAGCCTTTGCAGGACGGAAGAGCCGATCAAATCATCCTGGTCAAAGTCCAGTTTCCTTTCCGACGGTTTTCTCTTGCTGTGGTGATGGGGAAGGACTACCGCGATTCTCCGCTCCTGAGCAAGGCTTTCTATCCATCGGACTATGGGCTTCATTTCCGCTGATTTATTTTCATCGGCGAAAAAGAAGTCGGAGAAGCTGTCGAAGAAAACGATATCGGGTTTGGTCTCGTCAATCAGCCTGCCCACGTGCTCGCGCTCTTTCTCGGTGTCGAGCATGACGCTCAGCCCGCTTTTTTCGATTTCCCGCGAGTCGTAGAGCATAAGAGTGTCCTGAGTCGCGGGCCACTGCATGTAATTGGCGCGGCGCACAAAGAGATCCCAATGGGCCTCCCCGGCGACATACAGGACTCTCCTTTGGGGTTCGTGATACCGTATCCCGTCAAGGACGACTCCGCCAAGCGACAGGTCTATTGCTATCCTCTGCGCGAGCCACGTCTTGCAGTCCCCGGCCCTCGCCGCGAGAAAAGAGACGCCCCCTCGGGGGAACAGTCCGCCGATGTACTCAAAATGCGGCATTTTCATGCCGTCCGTGATCCTGATCCGCAGATCGCGCCACCGTTGGGCTTCTGTTTCCCTTTTTACGTCCTCCGGCGTCGAGGCTTCCTTCGCTTCACCGATCACGAGCCCTTCCGGATTTGCCCTTGCCTCCGCAAGCTGCTCTTTCAATGAAGCGACGGCTGCCTCGCGATTCTCCTGCCCTGCGTCATGCCAGTCGAATCCCACGTCAGACGGCCTCCCTGCAAGCGAGAGGCGGCATGATTATGCCGTTGAACTTTGCCTCTCTGCATGTCGCTGCTACTTTTCGCCCAGCCTCGTCGTCATCGATAGCGGCATACAGCTCGCGTCCCGCGTATCGCTCCCTGATCACCGCCGCCTGGCGCGTGAGGTTTCCTGCGTCCATAGCCATGAGGACGGTGGCGGACAGCTCGTTAAGCTCGTCGATGAGGTAGTCATACAAAGCCAGCCCCGTGCTGACGCCTTCGCAGACGAAAACCGGCCCGGAAGAGAGGTCAGTGCCAATAGGGAAAACGCCGCCAGCGGGCGTACACCAGCCCTTCCCAAATTTACCGTCTGCCCCGGGCCTCCCGAACACCCTGTGAAGGGCGCAGAAGCGGCCCGTCCGAACGTCCATCATCGGAATCAATAGAAGATCGTTCATCATCGTCCCTTTCGAGCTGACCATGCTGCCGACTCGAAGGCCGCGATGCTTCCCGCCGATCAGGAAGCCGCCGCGAGGAGTGACATGCTTTGCAAGCAAATAGCCATGATCGCAAGCTTCCTCGATGCCGCGCGCGGCACGGTATGCCTCGAACGCCGCCTTGAGCTTCGCGGCCCTTTCATTCTGGCGCAAGGTTTGCCCCTCGGCCTTTTTCGCTTCCCGTGCCGCCACGGCTTCAGGCGATGCGGCGCGGCGCTTCCATTCGGCGCGGGTATTTGAATCAAGGCCGCTCGCGTCAAACTTCCAGGTAATGGGATCGCCAAGGTGGAAGTCCTGCACCCATCCGGCGGGCCAGCCGTCCGGGTATATGCAATACACACCACTCTTTGCTCCGTGCCGGTCGGTTTCGACTTGGTAACGGTGCTTCTGTCCGTCGAGGATGAGACCGTCACGCGGCGGCGTTATGCCGCTGGCCTCCATGAAGGCAATGACTTGACGCTCGATCTCGTATGTGTCGAAGTGCATGTCAGATCGCCTCCCTTGCTTCGAGCGCGTCAACCCAGGCAAGGACATCCGACAGGCGATACCGAATACGGCCTCCGACACGGACGAACGGTGGCATAGGAGTGCGCGAGCCGGTAACGCCCTCGCATCTTGCCTTTCGTAAAGCATGGACGCTGACATTGATGATCTGGGCTACCTGATATTCGGTCAGAAGCGCGGGCAGCTTGTCCCATTCGACGACCGGAAGGGCACGGCTTTTGACCGAGTTCATGCCGCGCACCTTCTTCCGTTGTTCCAGCCGTTGTTCCGGGACACGCGGCATGAACGGCTGCATAAGGGCCGGTTAATGTATCTTTGGGATTTTTTCTTTGGGGAAGGGTTTATAGAATGGGTATTGCGCGCCCGTGCGATAGGCGCGGGTGGGTCAGGTTCGTCACTACTGTCCGAGCCGTCGTCGTCGTCGGAACTGTCACCGCTCCCGCCGCTAGCTCTGCCCGGAGCGTTGACACAAGCTCTGCCTTTTGCGCCAACAGCACGATGTGATTCACGTTTCGCCCCGTGATTATTATTTAACAACACATGATTGACACGCCGGACCTCACGCCTTACCAGGCTGGAAAACTGCCGCCGTAGCTCTTTACGAGCAGACTTATTTTCAACGTGGCCAAAAAGCGGTTTTTCGTCTTCGGAAGCAAGGTATTTGCACATTTCGTAAAGGGTCACATCCAAAGACAATCCACGCCAATCGTATTCATCGTGAATATCTCGTGATAACCTCTCTCTAAATTCAGCCGTACCACAATTAAGACGCAGCTCCCCGGTTTCGGGGTCACACAGTTTCAAAGCCTCTGCTGGACGGTATAGCCGCCCTGTGATAGGATTAACGTCAGAAAATTCAATCAACTCAATCATCTCCTTTCGCCCCCTCGCTGGGGCGTTCTATATTTTCTTTTACAGCGTCTTACTCCATACTTACTCCAATCACACCGCGAGACCGTTATTATTGAACAACTCACCCGGTTCGACGCCAAAGAAAGAGCATAGCGTTTCTTTCGCGCTGGCCGGAACCGCCAACCGTCCTCGCTCGATACTTGAAAGCGTGGGTGAATGCACTTTCGTTGCGCATGTCACATCCAGAATTCGAAGCCCCTTTTTCAACCGCAATTCCCTTAACCGCGACAATTTACCCACCTCCAATCACTTACGGCTATGTTCACGATAAT